>JARIEI010000027.1 GCA_029256845.1 Ruminococcus sp.
TCCATCAATCTTTCTCCTCCTTATACAATTTCCTTTTCTGTAAATGTAGATTTTTTTATCATTTGATCTATTTGATACAAACATATGATTGCAAGGAATATGCACACCATCCACCAAAATGCCGAAAAGTGTTCTTCAAATATAACTGGTTGAAATCGTTTTTTTATAATGTATCCAGCACATAATAAAATATAATATCCCGCACTTTCTAGCAAAAGAAATCGGATGTTGCAATGGCTCATGATGTAAAACAGTCCACAGCTTGCCAAAAGAAAAGGTAAGAAAACATAAAGCGTGATGCTTCCAACACGCATTGAAGTTTTAAGAAATGCACAAAGCCAAATTCCAAGTAACATGATGAAATCTCCTACTCCTACCACAATTAGCTTCGAAAGTAAAATACGAGAGGTAGAAAAATATGTAGTTGCCTCTACTTCTTGCATTCTATAGCGTAGAGATCGGTAAATTGTTGGTATAATTACAGCAGATATTAACAAAGAAAATCCAAATAATAAGTGCTTTATTATTCTGGTAACATCTCCCATGGGCTGATTTACAATTCCTGTGAACATTGTAAGGATTCCAATCAACAAAATTCCTTGGCAAATCCATATCTTCCATCCTATAAAATGAACTTGTCTCTTTAGAAACTTGAACGTTCCAATTGGATTACGTTTTTTTCTCATAGAACCTTCTTCTAACATCGACTGTATCAACGAATCCATATCTTTTTGATTCATTTTAAGCCTCCTTCCTGTAACTCTTTTTTGAGTATTTTGAGAGCAGATCGTAGTTTTGATTGTACCGTACGAAGAGGCAATTCCATTACTAGACCAATTTCTCGAATTGTTAAATCATGTTCAAAGCGAAGCAATACAATCTCCTGCGCTTCTTGTGAAAGGCATTTCACAAGTTGATGAAGTGTCAAATCAGACTCTACCCCTTCGATCTCTTTATCAACCAAAACAAAAGCTTCTGCATTATCTAAGGAAAACTCCGTACTAGATTTCTTACGTGCCATGTCTATACAGGTATTTGCTGCAATTCGATATAGAAATGCTTTAAATTTTCCTCTGTGATCATAGTGGTCAAAATAGCGGAGTGCCTTCAAAAAAGTTTCTTGTGCTGCGTCTTCCGCTAAGGAATAATCTGGTGCGTGCCAGATGCAGTACCTTAAAATTTCTTGGTAGTAAGTCTGAAGTAGTTCATTCGCAGCAGAGGCATCTCCTTGTTCTATTCTTTTTATCAATTTATCTTCATGCATTCAGATTATCCTCCTAAGAGCGTCCTCTCATATATACAACGATTGTGACCCATACAAATGATTTACTTTCTTAAAATTTTTCAAAAAAATAGATGACAGAGCTTTTTCCTCTGCCATCAAAATTGTAATGGTTGAATTCTCTTATTTCCACTGTTTCCATACGTCAGGTTCATATCCTACAGTAGCTTGTTTTCCGTTTCTTACAATTGGGGTTTTTATAACCTTTTGGTTTTGAAGAATTTTTTCTATTTTATCTTCCTCTGCAATATATTTGAGTAATGAAAGAAGATCTTTATCTTTGCAATTTTCATCAATCAGTTTTTCATAACCGCCAATAGCCTGACATACGGATTGAAATTCGCCTTTGCTTAATCCCTTCTCTTTCATATCCACAAATTGATACTTGTTTCCTCGTTCTTTAAAGAAACGTTCTGCTTTTTTTACATCAAAATTTTTCTTTGTTCCAAAAATTTGTATATTCATTTATTCACCTATTCCCTTACACTTTTATGGCTTCACAACCCATTTCATACAACCATCTTCTTTATTCTCAAATACTCGATATCCTTCCAAAATATCTTCTAAAGAAGAGCGATGTGTAATAAGACAACTAGTATCAATTTTACCGGATGCAACCAATTTCATAATCTCCTCGCAAGAGGATGCATCTACGCCTCCGGTCTTAAATGTAAGATTTTTACCATACATAAGATGCAACGGCAACATTTGTGCATCAGGATAGAGTGCAACTAGAACAACAATTGCG
>JARIEI010000008.1 GCA_029256845.1 Ruminococcus sp.
ACTGGAAAACGAAACCTTTCCTACCTCTGAAAAAGTTTCCCCATTTGTTTTTTCCTTTTTTTGAATCACCTTTGATGCAATTGTTGTCACTACAGCCTCTGTAGTTGGTACAAGAAAACAAGCCATATTTATTCCTCCTTCATAGTTTTCGTACTTTTTGCACAGATTTTCTCTCTTTCCATGACTTAATATAGTTGAATTATACTATAATTATGATTGTTATTATATAGTCAATATTGTGTTTCTGTATGAAAATGCACAAAAAAAGAAGTCTCTCGTCAACAAAAGACTTCTTCTTTTCTACAAAGAGCTGATTGTCCGATATAATTCATCTTCCTGCGTTCTTGGTTGTACACAAAAGATTCGACATCCCAATTGTTCTTCATTTTCTTTGTTTTCAATCTTTAAAATTTTCTTTGTTTGTTCAATTTCTTCTTTGAGAAGAGCACGTATTTCTTGTTCATTTCCATTTGTTCTATCAAAAATAACATGATACATCAGTTGTGCAAATGCCACATACACCTCATTTACTGTATCTGTAAAATCCGCCACCATATCTGTGGCTTTTCGAATCTGTTCTTTCGCTTCTTGTTTGTATTCTTCTTGTTCTTCCACTTTCACTGCATGCTCATTGAACAGCAGAATGCTAATCTCGTCTAACACTAAAAGTCTTAAATACTTCGGAAAACTATTCTTTACTTGCTCCGCCAATTCTTTCAATACTTCAAAAAGTTCCCCTTTTATTTCCTCTTCTGTCAGGCGTTCCATATAAAGAACATACTGCGTGAAATCGTACAGTGTCTCTATGAAGTCTTGATCCTTGCTACTTTCTTGACCAGAATCCTTCTCCTCTTTTTGGGTTGATTCTAAACATACGTCATACAACAATTGACATAAATCGAGATAAAAATGATAAGGACGTCTTATGATCAACTCACGCACAAGATTTTCACTCGGCTGATTAATATTCTTAGTACTTGCAATGTCTGGATCATCCACTAACTCCACCAATTTTCTTGCAACACCTGTATAATCTTGCGTCTCTTTTTTCTTCTGCTTTGTTTCTTCGCCTCTATTTTTCTTTGCCTCTTGGATTCTCTTCCATCTCCAATAACGCTCTTCATAACCAGATCCAAGAATCTGATTGTATTGATCCAATCCCCTAATCGGGTAGCAGTATGTCTTCAGAAGCTGGTCATAGATATCAAATAAACTTCCTTCTTTATTGTAATTAAATTCTATATTCTTTGCTCCATCAAGCACTTCTTTTCCTAAAATGTCCAATCTTTTTAGTTCCTTTCTCTTTCTCTTTCTCTATTTACAATATATTTTATTATACTATGGTGAATATTTTTTGCAACTGGATTCATTGTCTAAAAAAACAACGTAGACCCATAAAAATGGAGTTGGACTCTTAAGAATCCAGCTCCATTTTTCTAAGCTTTTGCTTTACT
>JARIEI010000195.1 GCA_029256845.1 Ruminococcus sp.
CCTGTATAATAAACAAAGTGGTATCTATTTATATTCTTTAAAAAATCAAAGTGGAGAAACAAATTTGTTTTTATCAGATGAGTCGGATGCATCTTTGAAGAAGACAGTTGTTGTTGATGTTTCTATGGACAAGTACATTATGATTATTGATCCAAACGAAAAGGTCTCACTTCCGGAAAAATATCAAAGTACGACTATGACACTAAATGGCACGGAATTTTCTATATGGAATAATGTAGAAGATCAAGACTATTATTTGATTTATGCGTTAAATATGGATGGAAAACCAGGTTACTACCAGTATGATGCCATCGAAAATACTTATCAGCGTTGTAATCAAGATTTAAGTGTAAAGAAGGAAAATAAAAATGCTGGGATTTTAGCCAAAGCAGCTCAATATACCTCCGAACACATTTTAGAAGTCATTTGTGTTGTTACTGCCTTGGTTGTAATTTTATTACTTATCATCATTATTTTGATTGTTAAACTTGTGAAAAAAGGTACGCCAGAGGAGTTTTATGCAGAAGAAGAGGAAGAACTAGAAAACGATAGAGACTCTGGGCATGCGCAAATTGAAGAGGACGAGGAGTACGAAGATATTTACGAAGAAGATGAGGATTTATCTGATTACGAAATGGAGTTTGATGATTATTATGATGAAGAGGAATTTGAAGAGGAAGAAGTAGAAGAGCATTCCGCTGACGAGAAAGCCGAAGATGAATTTCTCATTGATTTTATTGAATTATAATATGTTTCTTATGAAGGGTATTGCCATCGGCAATATCCTTTATTCAAAGTTGTATTCAAAAATTATTTACTAGATTTACACACTTCTTTCACAAAACATAGTTAAGATAAGGCTATAAAAAAACAAGGAAGGGATTTTTATGGAAAATCAATATAATTATTATGATTCGAATGAGTCGCAAACAAATAATTCAGACTACGATAACTGTGGTAATAGTTCAAGACAAAAAAAACACAGAAAGATTCCAAAAGTTATAATTATCATAGGAATGGCGGTTATTTTTGGTATTGTTGCAAGTGGTACATTTCTTTTGTCCAATATGGTTGGAAGCAAATTGCTTGGAATAAACAAGACATCTAATCTAAAAACAACAGAGCAAGGAGATAATACTTCCTTGTCAAAATCAGTAAAAGCAGTTACGTCTGATGTATCAAGTATTGTAGAAAATGTGATGCCATCTGTAGTATCCATTACAAATTTAAGTGTGCAACAAGTAAAAGACTTCTTTTTTGGTACGTATGAACAAGAAGCTGAAAGTGCTGGAACAGGAATTATTGTTTCACAAAATGATGATGAACTTTTGATTGTCACGAATAACCACGTTGTTACAGGAAGTGAAAAATTGACAGTTACATTTGCGGATAATAAAAGTGTTTCTGCAAATATTAAAGGGACAGATGTACCACATGATATTGCAGTAATTGCAGTTCCTTTAGATGAATTAGAACAAGATACAAAAGATGCAATTGCCGTTGCTACGTTAGGTGATTCTACCAAATTAAAAATCGGAGAGCCGGCAATAGCTATAGGAAACGCATTTGGTCATGGACAGTCAGTTACAACAGGCGTAATAAGTGCAAAAGAA
This sequence comes from Ruminococcus sp., assembly GCA_029256845.1. Taxonomy (GTDB): domain Bacteria; phylum Bacillota; class Clostridia; order Lachnospirales; family Lachnospiraceae; genus JAHHTM01. Next base: position 1,614 of record JARIEI010000195.1, read on the forward strand.
CGTGAAATTAGTACGCAGGACCCGGCAACAGGACAGACAGTAAAAAGTAGTGTAAAATTACTGCAGACAAGTGCGGCGATCAACCATGGAAATAGTGGAGGTCCACTTGTAAATGCTGCAGGTCAAGTTATTGGGATTAACTCCTCAAAGTTGGAAGGTTCTTCTGTAGAAGGAGTTGGATATGCAATTCCGATTAGTGATGTTTCAGAATTGATCAAAGATCTTATGAACCAGCAAACAAAAACGAAATTATCAGAAGAAGAAAGAGGATACATTGGAATATCAGGTGTGAATGTAACCGATGAGTATGCAGATTTGTTTAATATGCCTTACGGTGTCTTTATCAAAGAAGTTCAGGATAAAAGTGGCGCAAAAGAGGCAGGTATGAAAGAAGGAGAAGTTATTGTTAAATTAAATGCGTCAACCATTGACAGCATGGCTACTCTTCAAGAAGAATTAAAATATCATGCCGCTGGAGAAAAAGTAAAGGTTACAGTTAAGACACCAGAGAGTGCCGGAAAATACAAAGAAAAAACTTACGAAGTTACTCTTGGAAAGAAACCAGAATAAAGAGAAAAGGGAAAGCGATAACGGAGCTTAGCTTTGTTATCGCTTTACTTTTACTTTAAAATTATATATAATCAATAAGCAGCATTTTATTATAGTAGGATAGAATCAGGAGATGCAATGAAGAAAAAAAAAGAAAGAAAAATTAAAACAGCATATTTTGATTATGAATTATTGTTAATCATTATTTTTCTTAGCTGCTTTGGACTTGTTATGCTTTATAGCACAAGTTCATATAGTGGATATGTAAAGTATGATAATGATATGCACTATTTTACAAAACAGTTGATTTTTACGGTGGGATCTTTAGGAATTATGTGGTTCGTATCTCGCATTGATTACCATGCATATGGAGTATTTTCGAATGAAATATTTTGGGCAGCTATGTGTTTGATGCTTTTGGTTCAAACTCCATTAGGATATGAAAGTATGGGTGCAAGAAGGTGGATTCAACTTCCAGGAAATTTAAGATTTCAACCATCAGAGATAACAAAGATTGCAGTCATTATTTTAGTTTCGTGCGAATTATGTAGAATTGGGAAAAAAATCAATACAAAAGAAGGAGTTTTGAAAATTTTATTATACGGTGGTATTGCAGCACTGGGTGTTCGTGTGTTTACTGAAAATCTAAGCACTGCGATTATTGTATTTTTAATTCCATGTGTCCTTTTATTTGTGGCACATCCTAAAATGAAACCATTTCTAAAAATAATTGCTTTTTGTGTTATTGCTGGAATATTAGGAATGGCTCTTTTATCCTACACAGTAAAAACTAGTGATAACTTTCGACTAAATCGAGTATTAACATGGCTTGACCCTGAAAATAAAAATGCAGTTGGCGGGTTTCAAGTTTTGCAAGGATTGTATGCTATAGGATCAGGTGGATTTTGGGGAAAGGGACTTGGAAACAGCTCGCAAAAATTGGGGGTGATTCCAGAAGTTCAAAATGATATGATTCTGTCTGTAATATGTGAGGAACTTGGCGTTTTTGGTGTGATTGTCATTTTGTTTTTATTTGGAGCTTTGATTTATCGAATTATGTTTATCGCACAAAATGCACCAGATATGTTTGGATCACTTTTAGCAGTAGGTGTGATGACCCATATTTCTGTGCAGGTGATTTTAAATATAGCAGTTGTGACAAACATGATGCCAACTACAGGAATCACACTTCCATTCTTTAGTTATGGAGGCACTTCTATCATTTTTCTTATGATAGAAATGGGGATTGTTTTAGGGGTTTCCAAGAAAATAAAATTTGAAGATAAATAAGAAAAACTCTTTTCATCAAAAATAAAGTGTGATATATTATAATGTAGTATTGAATACTAGATATAATAGAAGCGAATATAGATGAAACCATGGGAGGAAATGGTATGAGTTATAAAATAATTATGGATAGTTGTGGCGAACTGACAGATGAAATGAAACAAAGCGGACACTACAAGCAAGCATGCCTTACGATGGAAGTTGGAGGGGTGCATATTAGAGATGATGAATCATTTAACCAGGCGGATTTTTTGAAACGTGTAGCGGCTTGTTCCGATAGTCCTAAATCATCTTGCCCATCTCCAGAAGAATATATGGAAAGCTATCGTTGTAGCGCACAACGAATTTACGCAGTAACGCTTTCTTCTGAATTAAGTGGATCTTACAATAGTGCTGAACTTGGAAGAAAGTTATATGAAGAAGAGTATGGACAAAAAGAAATCTATGTATTTAATTCTCGTTCTGCGTCTGTAGGAGAGACTTTAATAGGACTTAAGATTCAGGAGTGTGAGGATGCTGGAATGAGCTTTCAAGAAGTGATTGATGCAGTGGAATCCTATATTTCATCACAACATACGTATTTTGTTTTAGAAACATTGGATACATTGAAAAAAAATGGGCGCCTCTCAGGGGTAAAAGCATTAGTTGCCAGCGCACTTAATATTAAACCAGTTATGGGATCCAAACCAGAAGGCACTATATGCCAATTAGGTCAGGCAAGAGGTATGAAGAAAGCAATTACAAAATTAATCGAACACGCGTTAGAAGATGCTGAACATACAAAAGAAAAAGTGCTAGGGATTTCACACTGTAATTGTCCAGAACGAGCAAAAGAAGTTCAAAAGATCTTGATGGAGAAAGCAACTTTTAAAAGCAGTGTTATTGTCGATACTGCGGGAATTAGCACGATGTACGCAAATGATGGCGGGATTATAGTTGTAATATAAAAGAAAAAGGAGTATAAAGATGAGTCAAGAGAAAGTAAATCGATACAAACAAGAAAAAGCTAACAGAAAACAGATTATGAAAAAACAAAAAATGAAAAACTATTTTTTAAATGCATCTGCGGCATTGGTTGCAATTGTGCTTGTAGGATGGATTGGATTTTCAGCTTTTCATGTATATCAAAATGGGCAAGAACGTACGGTGGTGGAAGCAAATTATGAGGCGGTTGATACTTACCTAAATGGACTTGCACAGTAATCTTTCCATACGATCATAGAGAATATTTAAATTGAGTACGATACAAAGTGAACTCTGGAGTTTTAAACTCCGGAGTTTTTTTGTTATGATGTGAAATTATCCAATACAATCCTAAAAAAGGGGTTGAAAAAGGGGGATGAGTGGGGTACAATGGAGTTACGTGGTAAAAAGTGGTGGAAAGTGGAGCAAAAGGGAGTAGGAAACTCCAGAGAAAGGATTCCAGATGTTACTTGGAGAGTTCAATCATACGATAGATGAAAAAGGACGATTAATCATACCGGCTAAATTACGAGACGATCTAGGAGAGAGTTTCGTTATTTGTAATGGTATGGAAGGGTGTCTTTTTGTATACTCCATGGAAGAATGGAATAACTTTGTTGCTGAATTGGAAACACTGCCGCGTATGAACAAGGATGCCAGAATATTTAAACGTTATTTTTTCGGAAGTGCGTCAGAAGGAAGCTTTGATAAGCAAGGGAGAGTTTTGGTACCACCTGCGCTAAGAAAAGCGGCAAATCTGGAGAAAGATGTTGTTCTTGTCGGGGTACAAGATCGAGTTGAAATCTGGGATAAAGCACTTTGGGAAGAGAGAAGTATGGTAAGCGAAGAAGATTTAGATGCCATCGCAGAACGCATGGAGGCAATTGGGATTCGCATTTAATACGCTTATGTAAAATGGAGGAATATATGGCATTTAAACACACAACAGTTTTATTAAATGAAACAGTAGAGGGGTTGAAAATTAATCCTGATGGAGTCTATGTGGATGCAACACTTGGTGGAGGTGGACATGCATATAAAGTTTGCAGTCAACTAAGTGAAAAAGGAAGTTTTATCGGTATAGATCAAGATGCAGCAGCCATTGAAGCTGCGAGTACTCGATTACAAGACTTTGGGGAGAAAGTAACAATTATTCGAAGTAATTATTGTGATATAAAGTCAAGACTTCACGAAATAGGTATTGAAAAAGTGGATGGGATTGTTCTAGATTTAGGAGTATCCTCCTATCAATTGGATACAGCTGAACGTGGGTTTTCCTATCGTAGTGATGCACCTCTTGATATGAGGATGGATCAAAGACAAAAAATGACAGCTAAAGATATTGTCAATGAATACAGTGAAGCAGATCTATACAGAGTTATTCGGGACTATGGGGAGGACCGATTTGCAAAAAATATTGCAAAACACATTGTGATTGAGAGAGCAAAACATCCAATCGAGACAACAGGTCAGTTAAATGAAGTGATTAGTAGAGCAATACCAATGAAAATACAAAAGACTTCAGGGCATCCATCAAAGCGAACATTTCAAGCAATACGTATTGAATTAAATCATGAATTAGATGTTTTAAAAGACACGTTGGATACAATGATTGAAATGTTAAATCCAGGGGGTAGGATATGCATTATTACATTTCATTCTTTGGAAGATCGAATTGTAAAAAGCGCATTTCGTAAAAATGAAGATCCTTGTATTTGTCCAAATAATTTTCCTGTGTGTGTATGTGGTAGAATATCAAAAGGAAAAGTAATTACCAAAAAACCAATTCTTCCAAGTGAAGAAGAATTAGAAAACAATAGTCGCTCAAAAAGTGCGAAATTACGTATATTTGAACGTATTTGATGAGTGGACGGGGAAAGGGACCCGGTTAAAAAGAGTATAGAATATAAAGATCCATCAGGAGGGGAGACCTGATGGATCAAGTAAGAAAGGACAGTAAAAATGGCCAAAGGCAACAAGGTTGTGAGATATAAAAACACACATAATGATTCCAGAGCAATGTATGTTTATGGAAATACAGTTCGTCAGCCAGAGCTACTGCCAAAGAGAAAGAAGGTTGCACAACAACACAGGCGACCTGCTAAAATAAGCGCGCAAGTGCGTAAAAATCGCAATCGTGCAACTGCAATGAATAAAGCATACGTTTCGTTTTTAATTTTTGCAGCGGTATGTGTAGTGATTGCTTTTATGTTTTATTTAAAATTACAAGCAGACGTTATAAACGGAGCCGAAACAATCACAGCAATGCAACGAGAGTTGGAGACGATTACGGAAAAAAATAATACAGATTATCATGAGGTCTATGAACAAGTTGATCTCCATGCAATCAAAACAAAAGCTATGACAGAACTGGGAATGGTATATGCGTCTGAAGGACATGTGGAAAAGTATGAATGTCCTGTCGGAAGTTTTATAAAACAATACAATGATATCCCAGAAGATGGAGTACTGGCACAGTCAAGACATACGGTAGACTAAGGTGTAGTAATATGAAAAAGAAAAAAATCAAAAATCAATTTCGTTTTTTAAAGAAAGACTTTCCGAAAAAGATGCAGAAAAAGCTGGTAATGTTGTTCCTAACAATCATACTGGCTTTTGTTATTATAATCATACGAATTACGTATATTAACGTATTTAAAGGCGAAAAATATACGAGAATTGTCCTTAATCAGCAAGTTTATGGAAGTAGAGCAATCCCATATAAAAGGGGGGATATTGTGGACCGAAATGGAACAAAACTTGCTCTAAGTGAAAGGGTTTATAATGTTATTTTGGACGTTTTTGAGATGTGTAGCAAAGAAGAATATGTGGAACCAACGATTATGGCATTAAAAGACATTTTTGAAATTGAGGAGGAAACAATCCGAGATGCCATTCGAGAAACTCCAAAGAGTCGATATACCATTTTAGCAAAAGGAGTGAATTACGAGAAAGCAAAGAAGTTAGAGGCACTTTTAAGTGATGAAAAAAAAGGAAAGAATGTAGTGGGCGTTTGGTTAGAAGAAGATTACAAGCGTGTTTATCCGTACAAAAGTCTTGCCAGCGATGCTATAGGTTTTACATATGGTGGGAACCAAGGCCAACAAGGAATTGAAAATTATTATAATGATGTATTAAATGGAACAGATGGAAGAGAATATGGATATTTTAATTCGGCGTCGCTATCTGAACGAACCGTAAAAAAACCTAAAAATGGTTACACGGTTGTTTCAACAATTGATATTGCACTTCAAAGCATCGTAGAAGAAAATATTAAGAAGTTTAATGAGGAGCACGCAGGGGAAAAAAGAAAAAATGAGCCTGGAAGTAAAAATACAGCTGTCATGATTATGAATCCACAAAATGGAGAAATTCTTGCACAAGCGTCCTATCCGAACTATGATCTGAATAAACCAGACGATCTGAGTTATAAATTTACAAAAGAACAACTAAGCGTAATGAAACCAGAAGAAATCTCAGAAGAATTAAATTTGTTGTGGAAGGATTTTAGCGTCAGTGGAGATTATGAACCAGGGTCTACGATGAAACCATTTACAATTGCAGCTGGATTAGAAACAGGAAAGTTAACAGGCAACGAAACCTATTTTTGTGGAGGGGGGTTGCAAGTAGAAGACTTTTATATACGATGTCATTTGCGTGAAGGACACGGGATGCAAACAGTGGAACAAGCACTTGCAAATTCATGTAATGTTGCGTTAATGGAAATTGGCGCAAAAATAGGAGCGGATAATTTAAGCAGATACCAGCATATTTTCGGATTTGGAGAAAAAACAGGTATTGATCTTCCGAATGAAGTAGATACCAGTTCGCTTATTTACAAGGCAAATCAATTACAAGCGGTAGAACTTGCTACAAATTCATTTGGTCAAGGGATAAATGTTTCTATGATTCAAATGATTTCGGCGTATTGCTCTTTGATTAATGGTGGAAATTATTACAAACCACATATTGTAAAAGAAATTCGTGATGAAAGTGGAAGAGTTGTGGAAGTGAAGTCGCCGACAATTTTAAAAAAGACTGTGTCAGAAGAGACATCGGCACAAGTAAAGAGTTATATGCGTTCCATGATTTTAAACACAAATGCAGGAAAAATGGGAGATGTAAAAGGATATGAATTAGGTGGAAAAACAGGGACGGCGGAGAAAATTCCGCGTGGAAATAATAAGTATGTTTTGTCATTTATTTGCTATGCTCCCCAAGAGAATCCAGAGATTGCAATGTATGTTGTTATCGACGAGCCAAATGTAGAATTTCAAGATGATAGTGCATATGTTATGAAACTAACACATAATATATTAGAACAGGCTCTTCCATATTTAAACATTACAAAAAGCGAAATAGAAGATTAGAGGAAATCAGTCATAACCTTACAAAAGTAAAAATATCTTATAAAGATAACTTTTGTAAGGTTTTTATATGAAAAATAAAACATATAATCGAAAAAAGATACTATTTGTATTTACACTTGCGTCTATAATTTTAGTTGCATTGATTGGAAGGCTTGTATATCTTATGGTGTTTGATGCCGCTTATTATCAAGAAAAAGCAACCATGTTACACGAAAGAGAACGTTCTATTAAAGCAGCACGTGGAGAAATTGTAGATCGAAATGGAACGGTATTGGCTACAAACAAAACAGTGTGCACAATTTCTGTGATTCATAATCAAGTTAAGGAGCCAGAAAAAGTGATACGATTATTGTCAAAAGAACTTGATTTAGAGGAAGAAAAAGTAAGAAAGCGAGTGGAGAAGGTTTCCTCTATGGAAAAGATTAAGACAAATGTAGAGAAAAAAATAGGGGACAAGATACGAAATTATAATTTGGCAGGAGTGAAGGTGGATGAAGATTACAAAAGATATTATCCATTTGATGAGATTGCCTCGAAAGTTCTTGGATTTACAGGTGGGGATAATCAGGGGATTATCGGATTGGAAGTTAAGTATGAAGAAGAATTAAAAGGGAAAAATGGTACAATTTTAACAGTTACCGATGCAAGAGGCGTAGAACTAGATGGGATGGCAGAGGATAGGATTGAACCAGTTGCAGGAAATACATTACAAATTAGTTTAGATTATAACATCCAACAATTTTGCCAACAGGCAGCAGAAAAAGTAATGGAAGAAAAACAAGCAGATAGTGTGTCTATTCTTTTGATGAATCCACAAAATGGAGAGATTTTATCTATGGTAAATGTTCCAGAATTTAATTTAAATGAGCCATATAAATTAAATACAACAGAGGATATGGAAAGGATGTCAGAGGAAGCTAAACAAGATAAATTAAATCAAATGTGGAGAAATCCAAGTATTAATGACACGTATGAGCCTGGTTCTGTATTTAAAATCGTAACCGCGGCAGCTTGCTTGGAGGAAGGCGTAGTAACATTGAAAGATACGTTTTCTTGCCCAGGTTACCGAATTGTAGAAGATCGAAAAATAAGATGTCACAAAGTTGGTGGGCATGGACAAGAAACATTTAAAGAAGGAATTCAAAATTCATGTAATCCTGTGTTTATGGATATTGGATTGCGTCTAGGGGCAGAGCGTTTTTATGATTATTTTCAAACATTTGGACTTATGGAACGTACGAAAATCGATTTACCAGGTGAAGCAAATACAATTATGCACAAAAAAGAAAATATAGGATTAGTAGAACTTGCTACAATGTCGTTTGGGCAGTCGTTTCAGATCACACCCGTTCAAATGGCTGCCACTGTGAGCTCAATTATCAACGGGGGAAAAAGAGTAATTCCACATTTTGGTGTATCCGTCTATAACCATGATGGGAAAAGAATAAAAGATTTTAAATATAGGGAAGGAGAACAAATTGTCTCAAAAGAAACGTCGGATACTATGCGGATGTTGTTAGAAAGTGTTGTGTCAGAAGGTTCTGGAAAAAATGCATATATAGAGGGGTATTCCATTGGAGGAAAAACTGCCACCTCACAAACACTGCCACGTAGTGCTCACAAGTATATTTCTTCTTTTTTAGGATTTGCACCTGCAGAAAATCCAAAAGTGTTAGGAATGGTGGTGATTCGAGATCCAAAGGGTGTATATTACGGAGGAACAATTGCAGCCCCAGTTTTAAAAAATATATATGATAATGTGCTCCCATATCTTGGGATTCCGAAAAAAGAATTGAAAAACGGTGATCAATAAGGTATACTTATTGCGTATTAGTATGCGAAAAACGAAAGAGATGATGAGGTGAAAATATGAACAGTAGCGTAGTATTTCCGGTATTAATAGCTTTTGGCATTAGCCTATTATTAGGTCCAATCATAATACCATTTCTTAGAAAACTGAAGATGGGACAGACAGAAAGACAAGAAGGAGTAAAGTCACACTTGAAAAAAGCAGGGACACCTACGATGGGAGGCATTATTATTTTAACCAGCGTAATTATTACATCTTTGCTTTACGTAAAAGAGTATCCAAGAATTATACCAGTACTGTTTCTAACAATTGGATTCGGCTTGATCGGATTTTTAGATGATTTTCTAAAAGTAGTTATGAAGCGTTCTGATGGTTTATATCCAAAACAGAAGATGATTCTTCAGATTGTAGTTACAGCAATTTTTGCCTTTTATGTAATCAAAGTTGCTAAAATTCCATTGACAATGTTAATCCCATTTTCAAAAGGACATTATTGGGATATTGGTTGGTTTGCTGTTCCACTTATGTTTATTGCCGTTATTGGTACAGTAAATGGCACCAATTTTACAGACGGGTTAGATGGTCTTGCATCTAGTGTTACGGTACTTGTTGCCACATTTTTCACAGTTGTAGCAATTGGGACAAAAAGCGGAATTGAGCCTATTACTTGTGCTGTTGTAGGAGCGTTGCTTGGATTTTTGTTGTTTAATGTATATCCAGCTAGTGTATTTATGGGGGATACAGGTTCTCTTGCACTTGGAGGATTTGTGATTGGAACTGCTTATATGATGCAAATGCCATTATATGTTATTATTGTAGGACTTATTTATTTGATCGAAGTACTTTCCGTAATTCTTCAAGTTGCATTCTTCAAGAAAACAGGTGGGAAGCGTCTGTTTAAAATGGCGCCAATCCATCACCATTTTGAATTGTGTGGCTGGTCAGAGACAAGGGTTGTGACCGTATTTTCTATCATTACAGCACTTCTTTGTCTAGTAGCACTTGCGGGGGTATAGGAGTATGGAGTTAGAGAACAAAAAAGTTCTTGTATTTGGAACTGGTAAAAGCGGGATTGCAGCAGCACAACTTTTGTTGGATCATAAGGCACAAGTAGTGGTGTATGATGGGAATAAGGAACTAGACCCAGAAAAGATCAAAGAAAAGATATTAGAAGGTAAGTCTTACGATCAGACACTTGCCATTGTATTAGGAGAAGTTAGTAGTGCACTATTGGAGGAAATTCAACTTATGGTAATTAGTCCGGGAGTGCCTACAGATTTACCACTTGTAGAGCAATTTCGAGAAAAGAATATTCCAATTTGGGGAGAGATTGAATTAGCTTACTGTATTGGGAAAGGTGATGTACTTGCCATTACAGGAACGAATGGCAAGACAACAACGACAGCACTTCTTGGGGAAATTATGAAGAACTATAACGAAGAGACGTATGTTGTTGGAAATATAGGAAATCCATATACGAGCATTGCAGGGCAGACTTCTGAACATTCCGTAATCGTAGCAGAAATGAGCAGTTTTCAGTTAGAGACGGTTCATATGTTTCATCCAAAGGTTAGTGCGATTTTAAATCTGTCGCCAGATCATTTAAATAGACATCATACAATGGAAGCATACATTGCAGCAAAAGAGAAGATTGCAATGAATCAAACAAAAGAAGATACCTGTGTACTAAATTATGAGGATGTAGTTACGCGAGAATTTGGTAAAACACAAAAGGCAAACGTATTGTATTTTAGCAGTCAAAGGGTATTAGAAACGGGTGTTTATCTAGATGAAAATCAGATTTTATACAATGATGGAACAGAACAGATAACCATTTGTCAGGTTGAGGAACTAAAACTTCTTGGAACACATAACTATGAAAATGTAATGGCAGCTGTTGCAATGGCTATTTCTTATGGAGTGCCGCTTGAGATAATCCGAAGTTCTGTTATAGAGTTTCAAGGGGTTGCTCACAGAATAGAGTTTGTTACAGAAAAAAATGGTGTTGCATATTATAACGATTCTAAGGGTACAAATCCAGATGCTGCAATCAAAGGGATTCAGGCAATGAACCGCCCGACACTTCTAATTGGGGGAGGATATGATAAAGATTCCTCATATGAAGAATGGATTTCCGCTTTTGATGGAAAAGTGAAAAAATTAGTACTGATTGGAGCAACGAAAGAGAAAATTGCACAGACAGCTGCAAGGCTTGGATTTACGGAAAGTGTCTTTGCAGATACATTTGAAGAGGCAGTCGAATATTGTATAAAAAATGCAGTGCCAGGCGATGCAGTGCTTTTATCACCGGCATGTGCGAGCTGGGGAATGTTTAAAAATTATGAGGAACGTGGAGATAAATTTAAAGAGCTTGTAAAACAGATATAAGGGGCGAAATTTATTGGAGCGTTCGAATAAAAAAAGAAAGTATGATTTAATCCTAGTAACAGTTGTATCGCTGTTGATTGTTGTAGGACTGATTTTATTGTATAGTACAAGTGCGTATAATGGTCAGGTGAAATTTCAAGATTCTTTCTATTATCTTAAAAAGCAAGGATTTGCCACACTGCTTGGCATCCTTACTATGGTAGTTGCGTCAGAAATGGATTATCATGTATTTTTGGCTTTTGCAAAGCCGGCATATTTGACGGCAATTGTTTTATCCGTAGCAGTTATATTAGTCGGTGATGAGTACAACGGGTCCAAAAGATGGCTTTCTTTGGGCCCGCTTTCTTTTCAACCATCAGAATTTGCAAAAATTGCTGTCATTTTATTTTTGGCATATAACATTACCAAAAATATAAAAACAATAGGAAAATTCCGAACAATGTTTAAGGTAATACTTCCTATTTTACCAATTGTCGCACTTGTTGGTGCCAGTAATTTAAGCACTGCGATTATTATATTGGGAATAGCCGCAGTACTTATCTTCGTAGCTAGCCCCAAATACGCACAATTCATATGGATGGGAGTGGCTGGAATCGGATTTATGGGAATTTTTCTTGCATTGGAGAGTTACCGGTTAGAGCGAATCGCAATTTGGAGAAATCCAGAACAATACGAAAAAGGATATCAAACATTGCAAGGACTTTATGCCATTGGTTCGGGTGGATTGTTTGGAAAAGGACTTGGAAAAAGCGTCCAAAAATTAGGTTTTTTACCAGAAGCACAAAACGATATGATATTTTCGATCATTTGTGAAGAACTAGGACTTGTAGGAGCAGGACTTTTAATTCTCTTGTTTTTGCTTCTTATTTGGAGATTTTTTGTGATTGCAATAAATGCAAAAGATCTGACGGGAGCGCTGATTGCATCGGGAGCAATGGCACATATGATGATTCAAGTGATTTTAAATATTGCAGTTGTTACAAATTCCATTCCAAATACAGGAATTACACTTCCGTTTATTAGTTATGGAGGGACATCTGTTGTGTTTTTACTAATGGAAATGGGAATTGTGTTGAGTGTTTCAGCGCGTCAAGAAACTTAAGTTTTTAGGACACAAGAAAACTACTATAGAAAAGGAAAATATACCATAGGAGGAAAGTTCATGGCAAAAAGAAGAAAGAAGAAAAAAATCTTGTCAAAAGTTATTTTGATAGTTACCCTTTCAATCTTACTTCTGTTTATACTTTTATTGTTGCTTTTTCATGTAAGACAAATGGAAGTACAAGGAGTTGTTTACTCATCAAAAAGCGAAATTGTTCAATGGATTAAGAAAGATAAATTAAGTGCGAATGGAATCTATGTATGGTGGAAATGTAAATACTCCAAAGAACCAAAACCTGCGGCAATCGATAAAATAGACGTAAAATTTAAAACGCCTTGGGCAATCTACATTAAGGTAAATGAAAAAAAGCCAATTGGGTATATTGATGCAGGCAAAGAATATTTATATTTTACAAAAGGTGGGATTGCAATTTATAAAACAGAGCAAAAGATTGAGAATGTTTCTTATATTGAAGGGATGGAAGTACAAGACACGAAAGTAAAAATGGGAAAGAAAATTCCGGTAACCGATGAAAAAGTGTTTCAAAGAATTGTAGAGGTCTCTGAACTTTTAGAAAAATTAAAATTAAAACCAGACAGGGTGGTATGTCGAGGGAGTGCGTTAAATCTCTATTTTTCCGGAGTAGAAGTATTGCTCGGGAAAAAAGATTACGATAGGAAGTTACCACAACTTCCGCCTATTTTAAAAATCTTAAACGAAAAGTATGCGGGATTAGAAGGCACCCTGTATTTAGAACATTATGAAAATATAGAAAAAGGAATACGATTTGTTCCCGTAAAGAAGGAAGAGCCACCAAAAGAAGAGGTTCCTGTGGAAGAAGACAATTCCGTTCAAGAGGAGCAAATACAAGACGAAGAACCATCAGAAAACACAGAAGTAATCGAATATACGACAGATTCAGAGGAAGAATAAATGTTTCCTTCTTCAAAGAGATAAATTGGATAAAAAAAACATAAAATACACAAAAATCTATTGATTATTTGCAGAAAAAACTTTATTATATAAATATTGAATTATATCGTTCAATATCTATGGGATGTATTAAATAATATAATAAGATGACAAAGGAGGAAATATTCTTGTTAGAAATTAAAACCAATGAGTCAGAAGCAGCTGCAAGAATTATTGTGATCGGTGTCGGTGGTGGCGGTAATAACGCTGTAAACCGTATGATCGATGAGCAGATTGCAGGCGTAGAGTTTATAGCTATCAATACAGATAAACAGGCACTTCAGCTATGTAAGGCACCTACATTGATGCAGATTGGTGAGAAGCTTACAAAGGGACTTGGCGCTGGAGCAAAGCCTGAAGTTGGAGAAAAGGCTGCTGAAGAAAGTGAAGAAGAAATTGCATCTGCTGTCAAAGGAGCAGATATGGTATTCGTTACCTGTGGTATGGGTGGCGGTACAGGAACAGGAGCAGCTCCTGTTGTAGCACGTATTGCAAAAGAGCAAGGATCATTGACTGTAGGTGTTGTTACAAAGCCATTCCGCTTTGAATCAAAAACACGTATGTCAAATGCTCTAGAAGGAATTGAAAAATTAAAAGAAAATGTGGATACACTGATTGTGATTCCAAATGACAAATTATTGGAAGTAGTTGATCGTAGAACAACTATGCCAGAAGCATTAAAGAAAGCAGACGAAGTTTTGCAACAAGGTATTCAGGGAATTACAGATTTGATTAATGTACCATCCCTTATTAACCTAGACTTTGCAGATATCCAGACTGTTATGAAGGACAAAGGAATCGCACATATTGGTATCGGTTCAGGTCATGGAGATGATAAAGCGTTAGAGGCTGTTAAGCAAGCCGTTGCAAGCCCATTGCTTGAAACAACGATTCAGGGTGCATCTCATGTTATTATTAATATTTCTGGTGATATCACCCTTATGGATGCATCTGACGCAGCAGAATATGTGCAAGAGTTAGCTGGAGAGAATGCTAATATTATCTTTGGTGCTATGTATGATGATTCTGTATCTGATGAAGCTACAATTACAGTAATCGCAACAGGATTACATAATGTGGGTGGTAGTTCATCAAAATTAAAGGCTAGATTAGAAGGACAGCAGATGGTAGGTTCCATTCTTCCGAACCCTGATCTTGCAGGTAGAACACCTCTTACAAGACCAGTTACACCAAGATCTATGCCTACTGGAAATGCACCTTCATTTGATCAGACAAGAACACCAGTAAGCAAGGTAAAAGAGCAGTCTATTAAGATTCCAGATTTCTTCAAGAAATAATTATATCGGAATGACGAAGAGAGTACAAAGTGTACTCTCTTTTTTTGTCGAAAAAAAGACGTATTCGCCTGTCAGTATCTGACAAAAAATCTACAATCTTCTACTTATAATAAATATTGTCTGAGTACAAAATCGATTTCGTTTCAGCAAGGAAAGAAGGGAAAACATGTGCTATGAACTTTACATAGACGTGTTATTTCTGGTGAATTTATTTTACGATTTTCTTTTGCTCTTTACAGTAAAAAAAATTATGAAGTATCCGGTTTCCTGGCGTTGCACATTTTTAGGAGCGATCCTAGGTGCAGCATTGACATGCTTAGTGATAGCCTGTCCGCTAGAGGGAATCGTGAAACTTGTTTTATGTCATGTAGTAGTAAATGTCGTTATGGTTAAGGTTGGATTGAAAAGAAGGCGAGTAGATGAAATAGGAAAAGCAATAGCAGTTTTGTATGTGATATCCGTTTTCTATGGAGGAATCCTAGAGCTTTTTGCTCCTTATTTACATACTGAAATTATTTATTTTTTGATTGCAATCTTATGTATGATTTTCATCAGAAGCATGTGGAAAAGTTTTTTAAAAGAAAAACGTACACAAAGTACAAGGTGTACGGTCATTCTACAAGAAGGAAAAACACAAAAAAAAGTCACAGCACTTATTGATACAGGAAACACATTAACAGATCCAGTGTCTGGTGATCCAGTAACGGTGATCGGGAAAACATTAGCAAAGCAAATGTGGGAAGAAAAACAACAAAAAGAGGGGATTCGCTATATCCCGTTTTGCACAATAGAGAACAAAGGAATGATGCCTGTCTTTCGTGTTGAAAAAATGCGGGTAGAAGGAAAAGAAGAGATTTTGATTCGACATCCCCTATTAGGGGTTTGCGAAAGGCAAATGTCGGAAAGTGCAGAGTATCAAATAATCTTAAATCCCGATATAATAGGAGGTTTGTAGAATGGTAGCAAAAACAACAACAGTAAAACATTCAAAATATAATCTATTGCCAGATATTAGAGCAATTTTTTTTACAAATAAAAACGAAGTTCATTACATTGGAGGATCGGAAATTTTGCCTCCGCCATTGGAACATGAAGAAGAGTTACAAGCAATTGAAGCACTTGGAACCACAAATGATCAAGAAGCGAAAAAATTGTTAATCGAACATAATCTGCGCTTGGTAGTGTACATAGCAAAAAAGTTTGATAATACTGGAGTGGGAGTAGAAGATCTTATTTCGATTGGTACAATCGGATTGATTAAATCCATTAATACGTTTAATCCAGATAAAAAAATAAAATTAGCAACATATGCTTCTAGATGCATAGAAAATGAAATCTTAATGTATTTAAGAAGAACAAGCAAGACAAAGCTAGAAGTATCCATAGATGAGCCGTTAAATGTAGATTGGGATGGAAATGAATTGTTATTGTCGGATATTCTTGGTACAGAAGAAGATACGATTTACAAAGATTTGGAAACAGAAGCAGAAAACAAACTGCTATTTCGGGCAATCAATAAGCTATCAGGAAGAGAACGTATGATCGTAAAAATGCGCTATGGTATTGGAAGTCAAGATGGAGAGGAAAAAACCCAAAAAGAGGTTGCAGATATGCTTGGAATTTCACAATCCTATATCTCTAGATTAGAGAAAAAAATCATGAAAAGATTGAAGAAAGAAATTATACGTTTCTGGTAAATTGTATGTGTAATAATAGATAATACGTGATATAATAAGAGAAAAAGGGTTGGTGAAGCTTATGAAACTGACATTTATAGGAGCTGCCCATGAGGTGACAGGAAGTTGTCATCTTCTTCAAACGGACGGAAAGAATATTTTAATTGACTGTGGAATGGAACAAGGACCAGATCTTTATCAAAACCCAGGTCTTCCAATTTCAGAGTCGGATGTAGATTACGTGCTCCTAACGCATGCACACATTGATCATTCTGGTTTGCTTCCGCTTCTTACCAAAAAAGGGTTCAAAGGCAGTATTTTTACTACATATGCTACAGCGGATCTTTGCAATATCATGCTTCGTGATAGTGCACATATTCAAGAATTTGAAGCAGAGTGGAGAAATCGAAAGGGAAGACGTGCAGGACAGCCAGAATTTGAACCACTGTATGTAATGCAAGATGCATTGGATGCCATTGAACATTTCGTACCTTGCCAGTATAACGAGCGAATTAAAGTATGTGACGGGTTAGAGATTCGCTTTACAGATGTGGGACACCTTTTAGGATCAGCAAGTATAGAAGTTTGGGCAACAGAAGGAGATGAGGAAAAAAAGATCGTCTTTTCAGGAGACGTAGGAAATCTTGATCAGCCAATCATTAAAGATCCAACTTATACAAGTACAGCCGATTATGTTGTGGTAGAATCTACCTATGGCAACAGAGTACATTCAGCAGAAAAACCAGATTATTTATCTGATTTTTCGAAGATTTTAAAAGAAACCTTTGACAAACAAGGAAATGTAGTGATTCCTTCTTTTGCAGTGGGTAGGACGCAAGAACTCCTTTACTTTATCCGAGAAATCAAAGAAAAAAAACTGATTCCGGAATATCAAAATTTTGAAGTATATTTGGATAGTCCATTGGCGATCGAGGCTACAAAAGTTTTTTCGAAAAACGTCAGAGAATGTTTTGATGAAGAGGCTATGAAATTAGTTAATGAAGGAATTAATCCACTTGTTTTTGACGGACTTAAAATTTCTACCACGAGTGATGATTCTAAAATGATTAATTTTAATGAAAAGCCAAAAGTTATTATCTCAGCATCTGGAATGTGTGATGCAGGACGAATTCGACACCATTTGAAACACAATTTGTGGAGAGAGGAATGTACAATTTTATTTGTTGGATATCAGGCCAATGGAACGTTAGGAAGACGATTAATAGAAGGAGAGAAAAACGTTAAACTATTTGGAGAACCAATAGAGGTAAAAGCTAGGATTGAGAGTCTTCACGGAGTGAGCGGTCATGCAGACAAGAATGGGCTATTAAAATGGTTGCAAGGATTCCAATTACCGGTTTCCAAAGTATTTGTTGTTCATGGAGAAGATGAAGTTACAGAGGAGTTTGCACAGACAGTAGAAGAGACATTTGGATATTCTGCATTCGCCCCTTACCCAAACGCACAGTACGATCTCATAAAAGGAGAGATTATAAGCGAAGGAATTAAGATTCCTGTGAAAGCGAAAAAACCATTTAAGAAGAAAGAGGATACTGCGTTTGATCGCCTTCTCATGGCTGGACATCGTTTGCTTGATGTTATTTCAAGAAACGAAGGACTTTCGAATAAAGATAAAGCAAAATTTGAAAGCCAGATTCAAAATCTTGTTGATAAATGGGACACATGGAATGAATAAACAAGATTGTCAAGGGCTAAAAGTTTAAAAATTTTTATGATATAAGAATATCTGATTGTAATATTGAGAACCATTCTAATAAAATAAATGATTATCCGGGAGGGTTCTTGATATGGTACAGAATAAAGTTGAACTATGTGGCGTAGATACAGCAAAGCTTCCACTCTTGAAAGAAGAAGAGAAGGAAGCTTTGTTTGTGCGAATCAGGCAAGGAGACGAAGAAGCAAGACAGGAGTATATTAAAGGAAATTTAAGACTCGTCTTAAGTGTGATCAAACGATTTTCATCTAGTAGCGAAAACGCCGATGATTTATTTCAGATTGGATGTGTAGGACTTATGAAGGCGGTCGATCATTTTGATCCAGATCGACTTGTAAAGTTTTCTACGTACGCAGTTCCCATGATTATCGGAGAAATTAGAAGATATTTAAGAGATAACAATTCTATAAGAGTGAGTCGTTCTTTACGTGACACGGCGTACAAAGCAATATATGCAAAAGAAAACTATGTAAAGCAAAATTTAAAAGAGCCTACCGTGCAGGAAATTGCAGAAGAAATAGGGATTGCAAAGGAAGAAATTGTTTACGCCTTAGATGCAATTCAAAGTCCAGTAAGCCTACATGAACCGATTTATAATGAGGGAGGCGATACGCTTTATATTATGGATCAAGTAAGCGATAAGAAAAACAAGGAGGAAAATTGGGTGGAAGAACTTTCTTTAGAAGCGGCAATGTCACACTTAAGTGAAAGAGAACGATATATCATTAGCTTGCGATTTTTTGAAGGGAAAACACAGATGGAGGTGGCAGAAAAAATACAAATTTCCCAGGCACAAGTAAGTAGATTAGAAAAAAATGCATTGAAAGTGATGAAACAGTATCTTATGGGTTGAAATTTTTAAAAGTTCATACTATTATAGTCGTAGGCGAAAGAGAAAAGCTGATATACAGACTACAGGGAGGAAGGATGCATGTACAAGGCTTGCATATTTGATTTGGACGGAACACTAGTAGACACGCTGGATTCCTTATTATATTCTGTAAATAAGACGATGGAAGCAATGCAGCTTCGTCAAATTACAAAAGAACAATGCAAGAGATTTGTAGGGAATGGATCAAAATATTTACTAGAGCGTACGCTAGAGGTAAGTGGTGACCCGAATAAAGAGAGACTTGCAGAGGCGCTTCAAAAGTATGAACACATTTTTCAGACAGGATGTACCTATCAAGTAGTGCCTTATCCGGGAATTCTAGAGATGGTCCAGACATTACAAGGGGCAGGTATGAGACTTGCAGTGTTGTCCAACAAGCCAGATCTTCAGGCTAAACATGTGGTAGAAACAATTTTTCCAGAAAGAAGCTTTGATTGTGTACATGGACAAAAGGAAGGGATTCCTCGCAAACCAGATCCAACAGCGGCGTGTATGATAGCGCAGACATTTCAGATGTCTCCAGAAGAGATTTTATATATTGGAGATTCAGAAGTAGATGTTGCGACGGGAAAAGCTGCTCACATGCCGACAATCGCTGTATCTTGGGGATTTCGAGACAAAGAATGCCTAGAAGCAGCAGGGGCTGTCTGTATTTTAGATGAGCCGCAGGAGGTTATAAAGTTAGCCTGCAAGGAACAAGATGATGAGGTGTGAAATGATGAATGAATACAATGAAGAATGTTTACTTACATTTTTAAAAGAGCAATCCAGATTATTTGATGAGCCAGTTGCGGAGACGATTGAAGAGGCAGAGGCATTTTTAGAGGACTGCATGGCAGTAGTTGTTAATTCTATAAAAGAGGTAAGAGAATACTTTGAGGAAAGTGGAGTTGATGTTGACACCATGTCTGAAGAAGAATTGGAAGATGCATCCGAAGTATTTGCGCTCCCAAGTGGACAATACCTAATTGTGGAAGGATAATACACATAACAAATACGCCGCAGCAATTATTTTACTGCGGCTTTTTTTATGGCTTGATTTATTGTATCAAGTATGACTTTGGAAGTGTAGGGGGTATCTTCTGAAAGAGAAATATCTTCAAGAGATTGTTTTTCATAGATTTGTTCAGCAATATCTTCGATCGCAGGCTGAATTAGAGGAAACATAGTTGTTACACTTTCATTTAAATTTGTGAAGCGGATAGAATTAATACGAGATTCATCAACCGCAACCTCCACCTCTAAGTCTGTATTGTTTAACGTGACTGAGGCGGTATATACACCGGGAACATAATTCTTTTTTGTGTTCGTGGAGGAGGATTTTTTACCTGGCAAAAACATGATCACAGCAAGGATGATCAGCAGCAAGGTAAGAAGTGTAAAAATTGCAGTATAGATGAGTTCTTTCATGTGAAGAACAATAATTTTTGTTTTAGCATTCATAGCAGATTCTCCTATCACATTTTTTATAATTGTATGCGATCATTGGATAAAATATGCTTGTATAGGAGGGAAAAAGATGTATATTATAACGGGACTTGGAAATCCAGACAGACAGTATGAAGGGACAAGACATAATGCGGGATTTGATGTCATTGATAGAATTGCAGAGAAATATAATATAGCAGTAGATACAAAAAAACATCGTGCATTGATAGGAAAAGGAATAATAGAAGGCCAGAAAGTTATTTTGGCCAAACCGCAAACTTATATGAATCTTAGCGGGGAAAGCATCAAAAGTTTAATGGACTATTACAAAATTGAGCCGGAAAGTGAGCTAATAGTGATTTATGATGATATTAGTTTGGGTGTAGGGCAACTTAGAATCCGCGCCAAGGGAAGCGCAGGAGGACATAATGGAATTAAGAATATCATTGCACATCTAGGTAGAGAGGTGTTTCCACGAATAAAAGTAGGAGTTGGAGAAAAACCTTCGAAGATGGATTTGGCGGACTATGTGCTTGGACACTTCTCGAAAGAAGAAAAAAAAGAAATGGAAGCTGGCTATGATAAGGCAATAAACGCGGTAGAGATGATGGTACAAGGAGATATTCAAAAAGCGATGAATGAATACAATCGTAAAAAGAAAGAAGAGTAGAGATTATGCAAGCATTTTTTGCACCACTGCTAGAACTGGCAGACTATCAGGAAATCTATAAAAGCAGACAGAAGAAAAAAGGAATCCTTCAAATTTCAGGATGTGTAAATTCGCAAAAAACACACCTATCGTATGCATTAGGAGAAAATATAAAGTACAAGGTGCTTGTATATTCAAGTGTAGAAAAAGCGAAAAGTGCTTACGAAGAGTATAAATTTTTAGAAGAGGAGTCCTATTTTTATCCAGCAAAAGATCTTTTGTTTTATCACGCAGATTTAAAAGGAAAATATTTGGAAAAACAAAGGATGGAAGTAATAAAGAGCATATTAGAAGCAAAGAAATCAATGACCATTCTTACAACCATTGACGCATTTATGGATGGGATGTCTAGTCGAGATAAAATCGAAGAACAGAAAATATCTATTACATCTGCAAGTGTTTTGGATTTTCAAAAGCTCCAAACGCAATTATCGTTCCTTGGATATGAAAGAGAAATCGAAGTAGACAGCCCAGGTCAGTATGCGGTCAGAGGAGGGATATTAGACGTATATCCCTTAACGCAAGAGTATCCGATTCGAATTGAATTGTGGGGAGATGAAGTAGATTCCATTCGAACATTTGACGTCCAAAGTCAGCGTTCTATAGAAAACTTAGAGACACTTACGATTTACCCGACTTCCGAAATTTCAAAAGATGGGGAAGGCGTTTCTTTTTTAGATTTTTTTCATGTTGAAGATACAATTCTATTTTTAGATGAACCAGAGCGTTTGGTGGAACGTTTAAAAGAAGTAGAAGAAGAGTTTTTAATTAGTAAGAAAAACAGAGAGGAAACCGCTCTTTTTGAAGAGCAGAAAGAAATGAGTGTATTTTCTGCTAAAGAGCTTATTCATAAAATTAATCAATATTTTGGAATTGGATTTACTACGTTGGAAAGCAAATGTGGCAGTTTTAATATGCGCGAATCTTATGCTTTACAAACCAAAGGAGTGAATCCATATAATAATAGTTTTGAAATGCTCACGAGAGATTTGAAACGACTAAAGCGAAGTGGTTACCGGGTTATTCTTCTTTCTGGATCAAGAACACGAGCTAGAAGACTTGCAGAAGATCTTAGAGATTATGATCTCAATAGTTTTTATAGCGAAGATTTCAATAGAGAAGTTCAACCAACAGAAATCATGGTCTCTTACGGACATGTGGAAAATGGTTATGAATATCCCCTTCTGAAATTTATGGTGATTTCGGAAACAGATATTTTTGGACGAAAAAAAAAGAAAAAACGTCATAAAACCTATGAAGGACAAAAAATTCAGAATTTTACAGAACTAAAAATCGGAGATTATGTTGTTCACGAAAATCACGGACTTGGTGTTTATCAAGGAATTGAAAAAATCGAGGTTGATAAAGTTACCAAAGACTATATGAAGATTTCATATGCAGGAGGAAGTTCTTTATATATCCTTGCAACACAATTAGATCTGATTCAAAAATATGCAGGGGCCGACGCAAAAAAACCGAAATTAAATACGCTGGGTACTACGCAATGGTCAAAGACGAAAAGTCAAGTGCGTGGTGCAGTTAGAGAAATCGCGAAAGATCTTGTAGAATTATATGCCACAAGGCAGCAGTCCGAAGGATATGAATATGGACCAGATACAGTTTGGCAAACAGAATTTGAAGAAATGTTTCCGTTTGAAGAAACAGAGGATCAGATGCAAGCAATTTCTGATACGAAACGGGATATGGAAAGTAAGAAAATTATGGATCGTCTCGTATGTGGAGATGTAGGGTATGGAAAAACGGAGATTGCAATTAGGGCAGCATTTAAAGCGGTGCAAGAAAGCAAACAAGTGGTTTATTTAGTTCCTACCACTATTTTAGCACAGCAGCATTACAATACCTTTGTGCAAAGAATGAAAGAGTTTCCGGTTAAGATTGACTTGTTGTGTCGTTTTCGTACGGCAACAGAACAAAAGAAAACAATCGAAGATCTTAAGAAAGGTCTTGTAGATATTGTAATTGGTACGCATAGGGTGTTGTCAAAAGATGTAGAATTTAAAGATTTGGGCCTACTCATCATTGACGAAGAACAACGTTTTGGAGTGGCACATAAAGAAAAAATCAAGAAGTTGAAAGAAAACGTAGATGTTCTTACTTTGACTGCAACACCAATCCCGAGAACACTTCATATGAGTTTGATTGGAATTCGAGATATGAGTGTCTTAGAAGAAGCGCCTATGGATCGCATGCCCATTCAGACCTATGTGATGGAATACAATGATGAAATGGTAAGAGAAGCCATTGAAAGAGAATTGTCAAGAGATGGACAGGTGTACTATGTTTATAATCAAGTTCAAGATATTGCAGACGTGGCAGGAAGAATACAACAACTCGTGCCAAACGCAGTGGTGGCATTTGCCCATGGGCAAATGAAAGAACGAGAATTGGAAGACATTATGTGTGACTTCATTAATGGGGACATTGATGTGTTAGTGTCTACCACAATTATTGAGACCGGACTTGATATTGCCAATGCAAATACCATGATCATTCATGATGCAGATAAACTTGGATTGTCCCAGTTGTATCAACTTCGCGGGCGAGTAGGTCGTTCCAATCGAATGGCATATGCATTTTTACTTTACAGAAGAGATAAGTTGTTAAAGGAGATTGCAGAGAAACGATTGTCTGCAATTCGAGAATTTACAGATCTTGGCTCAGGATTTAAAATTGCAATGCGAGATTTGGAAATACGAGGAGCGGGAAGCTTATTGGGAGAACGGCAGCATGGCCATATGGAAGCAGTAGGGTATGATTTGTATTGTAAGATGCTTAATGAGGCAGTAAAACAGTTAAAAGGAGAATTGGACGAAGATCTTTATACAACAACCATTGATCTAAACGTGGATGCATATATTCCAGATGGCTACATTCCAAATGAATATCAGAAATTGGATATATATAAACGAATTGCGAGCATTGAAAATGAGGAAGAAATGGATGATATGATTGAAGAGTTGATTGATCGTTTCGGAGATATTCCAAAGAAAGTACAACAACTTCTTACAATTTCAGGATTGAAAGCACTTGCACATTCCGCATATGTGACAGCTGTAGAACAAAAAGGAGAGGATTTTAAATTTGTGATGTACGAGGAAGCAAAAGTGCATGCACAAAAAATACCAGGACTTTTAAAAGCACACAATGGAAATTTAGTGTTTAAAGCTGAAAATCCGCCTTATTTTTACTATCATAAAAAGAATCGAAATAGCAAAGAGAAACATCCAGATGTTCTTGAAACAGTGAAAAAGTTATTAATTGATATAAAAAGCTTGTTAGATTCGTAAAAAAAGGCTATACTTTAATTTGTTAAAAATGAATACTTAGGAGGCATTTATGATCGATTTAAAAAAGAAACTACTCGTTCTAGTTACAGCAAGTGCTCTTGCAGTTACTTCTTTGACAGGATGTGGTAATTCTGTAAATAATGAGGAAACAGTGTCCACCATTGGGAAAGAAAAGATTCCATTTGGCGTTGCAAATTTTTATGCAAGGATGCAGCAGGCACAGTATGAGACTTATTACGCAAGTATGATGGGAACTACCCCAGAGGAAATGTGGAAGCAGCCAGTGGACAAAGATAAGACATATGAAGAAACGGTAAAAGAAGGGATTATGGATAATCTCGAAACAATCTATCTTGTTGATCAGCATGCAAAAGATTATAAAGTAGAACTAACCAAAGAAGAAGAAAAGGAAATCCAAAAAGCAGTGGATGATTTCGTGGCGTCAAATGAGGAAAATACAAGAAAGGCAATTTCGGGTTCCAAAGAGTACGTGAAAGAACTTCTTGAAAAACTGACACTACAGAATAAAATAACAACTCAAATGTCAGCAGATGTTGATCAAAATGTATCCGATGAAGAAGCTGCGCAAAAAGCAATGGATTATGTGTTTTTATCTTTTAAAAAGACAGCGGAAGATGGAAGCATGGTAGATATGGCTTCAGAAGAAAAGGATAAATTAAAAGAAAAGGCACAGA
The DNA here is from genome assembly GCA_029256845.1 of Ruminococcus sp. Lineage (GTDB taxonomy): Bacteria > Bacillota > Clostridia > Lachnospirales > Lachnospiraceae > JAHHTM01. The sequence continues at coordinate 26,796 of JARIEI010000195.1, forward strand.
ATATCAAGACGGCAATAACGAAAGGGCAATCCTTTGAAGAAGCTGCACAAGCACAAGAAGTCGAGACGAAAAAAGTAACATTTGATAAGCAAACAACAGCTGTTGATGCAGAATTCATCAAAGTTGCAGATACATTACAAGAAAATCAAGTTTCAGATGTAGTGGAAACGCAAGCAGGACTTTATCTTGGACAAATCACTAGTTTGTTAGATCGTGAAGCTACCGATGCAAAAAAAGAAACAATTATAAATGAAAGAAAAGCAGCAAAGTATCAGGAGTTAGTCGATGCTTGGAAAAAGGAAACAAAAATAGACAGAAATAAAAAAGTTTGGAAGAAGATTGATTTTTCTAAGACAGGTGTAACAATGAAACAAAAATCAGAACAATAAACAAAAAAGACTGCTTAAGAAGTAAAAATACTTTTTGGCAGCCTTTTTTAAAGGAGAGAGTATATGGGATACGATTATGGAAAAATATGGATTGCAGGTGCACGAGGACGTGTAGGTACAATGATACACAATATGCTTGATATGCGTGATGTGGAACTTTTCGAAACAGGACATGACGATTTAGACATTACAGATGCAGTTGCAGTGAATCGCTTTGGAAGTAGTAACCGTCCAAACACCATTATCAATTGCGCAGGCATGACAGATGTACGATTATGTGAAGAAAATAGAGAAGAAGCATATAAAGTAAATGCATTAGGTGCAAGAAATTTAAGTGCAATCGCAAGGAAAATTGATGCAAGAATTATCCAAATTTCAACAGATGATATTTTTTGTGATAGCACAAAGACAAGCTTTCACGAATTTGATACACCAAATCCGAAAACAGTGTATGGAAAATCAAAACTTGCAGGAGAAAATTTTGTAAAAGAGTTGGCGCCAAAGCACCTGATTATCCGAAGTTCCTGGGTATATGGAAAAGAAGGAGATAACTTTGTAAACCATATCATAGAGTGTGCTAAAAGCGGACAACCAATAGAAGCTGCAATTGACGATTTTGCATGCCCGACAAGTGCAAAGGAACTATCCAAAGTTATTTTGAGACTGATTCAAGCAGAGCAAGAAGGAATATATCATGCAGTATGTGAAGGATATTGTAGTCGATACGAATTAGCTGAGGAAATTTTAAAGCTTCTTGGTAAAGAAGAGATTCCTCTAGTTCCTAAAATGAGAAGAGACATGCTACAGGGAAGGGAAAGTTTTGAACATATGAATCCATCAAATCCATCTGCGTTTGTTAAGATGACAGCGGAAGAATGTGGAAGTCGATATACAATTCTTGATAATATGATGCTTCGTATGTGTGGAATAGAGTGTCCAATTTCGTGGAAAGATGCGTTAAAAGAATATATTTGTCAATAGTTAGAAAGAAGGAATTGAATGAAAAACAAAGAAAAGAAAAAAATAGGATTGACCACATGGATTTTTCTTAGTTTACTTTTGGGATCGATAGCGGGCATTATTCTTCATTACTGGGTTCCCACAGGTTATGTAAGAGATGAAGTGATTATTAATGGAGTGTTTTATGTAATCGGTAACGGGTTTCTACGTGCCATGCAGATGTTAGTTGTTCCACTTGTATTTTGCTCTTTGGTTTGTGGAAGTATGGCCATTGGAGACACAAAAACATTGGGAAAGGTAGGAGTAAAGACTGTATTATTCTACCTGTTTACTACGGCAGTGGCTATTTCATTAGCACTTTCAATTGGTAAACTTATTCATCCAGGAGTTGGATTGGATATATCCAATATAGAACGAGCAGAAACTACAATAGCGGAAACAACAGGATTTGCGGATACATTGCTAAATATTATTCCTAAAAATCCAATTCAAGGGTTAGCAGAAGGAAATATGCTTCAGATTATTTTCTTTGCAATTTTCATAGGAATTTTGCTTGCAAAACGTGGAGAGAGGGCTACAACAATTGCACAGTTCTTTTCAGAATTTAATGATCTTATGATGGATATGACAATGGCGGTAATGAAGGCTGCGCCATTTGGAGTATTTTGCCTCATTGCAAAAACATTTGCTGGAATTGGATTTGATGCATTTTTGCCAATGTTGAAATATATGTTTGCAGTATTTTTGGCATTGCTTTTGCAAGGATTTGGAGTATATCAGATTTTACTAAAAGTTTTTACTGGGTTAAATCCAATCAAATTTGTGAAGAAATTTCTTCCGGTTATGGGATTTGCGTTTTCTACAGCAACATCTAATGCAACTATTCCACTTTCTATTGATACGCTTGATAAAAAGATGGGAGTTTCTAGAAAGATTTCATCCTTTACCATTCCGCTTGGAGCAACAATCAATATGGATGGAACAGCAATTATGCAAGGAGTTGCAGTTATGTTTGTATCTCAAGCATTTGGAATTCATTTAACTGCTGTGGATTATTTGACAGTTATTGCAACAGCAACGCTTGCATCAATTGGCACGGCGGGCGTTCCAGGGGTAGGTCTTATTACACTTTCTATGGTATTTAATTCAGTGGGACTTCCAGTAGAGGGAATTGCACTAATCATGGGAATTGACCGTATCTTGGATATGACAAGGACTGCGGTAAATATTACGGGAGATGCTGTATGTACTACGATTGTAGCACACCAAAATAAAATGTTAAAAAGAGATGTCTTTAATCGAATGGATCTATAAAAAAATCCTGGATTTTCGTTACGAGAAAATCCAGGATATTTTTTATATATATTCTAAACGTTCAAAATATTGCATAAGGATGTTGGCACAATTTTCAACGCCAAGTTCAGATGTGTCAAGGATCATATGATAATCATTAATATCACCCCATGTGTTGCCAGTATGTTCATAATAATAAGTAGAACGTTCTTCATCAGTTGTTTCAACTTTTTCTTTTGCTTGTTCGTATGTAAGAGATTCTAAGTCCATGATTCGTTGGATACGATCCTCTTTTGAAGCGCAAACAAAAATATTTAGTACATTCATCTTGTCTTTTAAAATATGAGAAGCACATCGTCCAAGAATAATACATGGTTTTTCAGCAAGTTTACGAATTACTTCAGCTTCTGATTCGTACAGATGGTCATCGAGTTTTTGCTCAATATAGGCTTTATCATATACCGGGATATCCAGTTTTTCGGAAAGCTCATTTGCAATCACGCTGGCACCGGTGCCGAAACGACGGCTCATTGTAATTACTAATTTCATTGTAGAAGTCCTCCTTTGTATGTACATAAAATATGTAGTTTCTATTATAGCACTGTATTTAGAAAAAGGGTATGGTAGATTTTATAAAAGTACCTTTAATACGATGAGAAATGTCAAATTTATGAGAAAGAACAACGGAAATATACTTGTTGTAGTTGAATAGAGAATATGTTATTATAGTCAAATGGTATAAAGTTTTATATTCTTATGGAGAGTTAATGAAGGAGAAGTCCATGGAGAAAAAAAGATGCATTTTTCATATTCCAAATTATTTAGACACGTCTGTAAAATCTGGATCACAGTTAAGGCCACATGAAATGATAAACGGATTCAAGGAGAATGGATATATTGTCGATTGTGTGATGGGATATGGAAATGAGAGAAAAAAACAAATAAAAGAAATAAAAGAAAATATAAAAAATGGGATCAAATATGATTTTTTATATTCAGAAAGCAGTACAATGCCGACGTTATTAACGGAAAAAAATCATTTTCCGAAATATCCGCTTTTGGATTTTTCATTCATGAAATATTGTAAAAAGAAAAAAATAAAAATTGCACTGTTTTATCGAGATATACAGTGGAAGTATGAAGCATATAAAGATGAAGTTTCTTTTTTAAAAAGAATGATAACATATCCTTTGTATAGGTATGATTTATATAAATATAAACATTATGTTGACATTTTCTATCTCCCGACAGAACGTGTGAAAACATATTTAAGTGACTATCCAGAACTAATAAAAAAATCAGATGTACTGATGCCGGGGAGTAAAAAATCAAAAATCACTCCTTCGTGTAGAAGTGTAGAAGAGATAAAAACCGAACTCCGTCTTTTTTATGTTGGTGGAATATACGGGATATATGATTTGAAAATTTTTTTTAAAGTTGTTTCCAAAATGAAGCATATAAAAGCAATTATATGTTGTAGAGAAGATGAGTGGAAACGTGTGGAGGCTTTGTATAAAAAATATATGAATGATAATATAAAAGTTATTCATAAATCAGGAGAAGAATTAGAAAAGTACTATTTATGGGCAGATATATGTAGCGTTTATGCGGGGGAAGGAACATATTTTTCCGTTGCTATGCCAATAAAAACATTTGAATATCTAGGACATTTAAAACCGATGATTGGTGTGAAAGGAACTTGTTCGGGTGATTATATTGAAAGGATGAATCTTGGGTGGAATGTACCTTATAATGAAAATGCATTAGAAGAGTGTCTAAGATCACTTTTAAAGAATCCAGTAGAAATAATAAATAAGCGAACGGTATTAGAAAAACAATTAATAAAAAACACTTGGAAACAAAGGTGCCATAAAGTAATACACGATTTAGTGGAGGAAAGATAAGATGAAAATTTTATTTATATCTGCCGGAAATAGTTCGCATACAGCGAAATGGGTAAACGCACTTAGTAAGAATGGACACGAAATTCATCTAATCTTTAATGCAGACCATGCTCCAAAAACAGTTGAAATTTCTCCATCAGTTCAGATTCATGCTCTAAAGCATACGGGGTTTAAAGGATATTACTTAAATGCTCGTGAGTTAAAAAAAATAGTAGAACAATTAAGACCAGATGTTATAAATGTACATTACGCAAGCGGGTATGGAACTTTAGTTCGAATTGCAAAACTTCAACATGTTTTACTTTCCGTGTGGGGAAGTGATGTTTATCAGTTTCCGTATGAAAGTAAATTGAAAAAAGCAATATTAACAAAAAATTTGAATTATGTTGATGAAATAGCTTCTACAAGCTATGCTATGAGAGAACAGACAAAAAAATTTTTAAAAAAGAAAAAAGAGATAGAAATCACACCTTTTGGTGTAGACATGAATGTTTTCAAACACATTCCAAAGATTGAAAAAAATAGTTTTACTTTTGGCATTGTTAAATTATTAACCCCTATATATGGAGTGGATATAGTGATATCCGCATTTGAACTGTTTTGTAGCAAGATATCTGAAAAAGAAAAAAAACATGTGTATTTAGAAATATATGGAGATGGGGAAAGTAAAACACAATTAGAAACATTTGCAAGAGATACAACAGTGTCAAAGCAGATTAAATTCAAAGGATATATTGTTAATTCAAAAGTTCCAGAAGCTTTAAATAAAATGGATGTATGTCTTCTAGGTAGCATTCAAGAAAGTTTTGGGGTTTCAGTTATTGAAGCAATGTCTTGTGGGATTCCTGTTATCGCAACAGATACAGAGGGATTTAAAGAAGTTCTTCCAAGTGGTAAGGCGGGATATATTGTTCCAGTTGGAGATGCAAGTAGCATGGCAGAGAAAATGCTTACCTTATATAGAAATCCTGAGTTGAGACTTGAAATGGGAAATAATGGAATAGAATGTGTGAGAAAAAAATACGATTGGGAAAAAAATGTAAAGAGGATGGAAGAGATTTACAATGAAATGATAAAAAAAGGAGAGACTTATGGAGAAAATAAAAAATAAAATAATTGATTATAGTTCGAAACATCCATTTTTGCTTATTAGTTGGACATGTGTTGCAATGTTGTTGATTATGTTTTCAGTTAAGCTTATAAGTGATTTTGTACAAAAAGATAAGTATGATAATGAAACAAAAGTCAAATTTTCCAATGAAGCATTTGAAAAAGAAATTCAAGAAATTTTTCACAAACAAGAAATTTTTCAAAAAGATTTAAACATGATATCAGATATAAAAATAGAAAATAATTTGGAATTAAACGATATTGAAGATATTACAAAGTTAAAAAATTTGGAATCTATTTCAATTGTTAATTGTCAGGTAAGTGATATATCACCATTGACAAAATTAGATCAATTAAAGAAAATAGACCTCTCTCGGAACAGAATTGAAAGTATTGAGGGATTCGAAAATCTTCTGAATCTAAGGGAGTTATCAATTTCAGGAAATAATATTAGTGATATTAGTCCTTTATTCAATTTGTATGGTCTAGAGATTCTTAATCTTTCAAAAAATAATATTAGTAAAATAGATCCTGAAATTGGTAATATGAAATCATTACAAAAATTGGACGTTTCAGGGAATAGATTGATCGACATTAATAATTTAAGTAATTTACAAAACATAGTTGAGATTAATGCTAGTAGAAATAAATTGACAAGAACACCTGAACTAGGAAGTTTAGAAGAACTTACATTTTTATATTTATCTGGAAACTCCTTTGAAGAACTTAATAAAATGGGGGAATTTTTAAAACTCCAGAGATTAGATGTATCGGAAAACTTCCTGAGTGATCTAACTGTATTAGAAAGTTGCCCAAATTTAGAAGAACTTAGTATTCGAAATAATGAATATACAAACTTAAATGGAATAGATACAGCAAAACATCTAATTGAAATTGATATCAGGGGGACTAAAATTGAAGATTTAAGTATTTTGAAAGAGTTAGATAATTTTGGCGAGATTTATCTTAATGATAATTTTGATCGAAGTAAGATAGATTTTATGATTGGCAAATTCAGAAATGCAGATCCAATATCAAAAAAATATCTATTGTCAAGACAACATGAATTGAAGGATTAGGTTATGAAAGAATTATTGATTTTATTTATAATAATAACAACATTCATTGTTTCCACAGCTCTGTTTTATAAAGCGGCTGGGACATTAAATCCAGGAAAACTAAATATTATGTCGGCAGCATACTATATTTTTATGTTACAATTTTTTGTGGGTGCTGCACTTATTGCTTTTGGGTTTGATGAACATTACACTTTGGCCTACCTAATTGATTATAAACATAGTCTTAATGTGACGTTAACTGTCATTATGATTGTTTCTGTGGCATTTCCATTTTGTGTTTTGGTTTATCAAAAATTCATGAAAATTAAAATGAAACAATCGTATAATGAGTTTTTAAACCAAAGTACAGAGTGCTCTAATGATAAAAGAATTTTTAAAATAATTGGGAGTATGTGCGTGGTGTGTAGCATTTTCTTGTTTGCGATACTAATCAAAATAGGATATATACCATTGTTAAAAATAGTTCATCATGAAAATGACTTTTTGTTTTCAACAGAACGAGTTAGAAATTCTGCATTATACATTGTAGAACCGCATCTTTCTAATTTGATATTGTTTACAATTTTACCACTAACCGCATATATCTGTTTTGCATATGCAATTTCTACAAAAGCACATAAGTGGGTTCTTTTGAGTACCACGATGTTTTTATTGTCAGTAATAATTAAGACATACAAATTTGAAAAAACACCGTTACTTTTTCACCTTTTGATATATATTTTAATATATATCTATATTAAAGGTGGGATAAAAATTATCTACATGGGGGCAATGGGGGTAATTGGAACAGGTTTACTGACGTTTTCTTACATGAGTGTTGGATTTCAAGGAGCGTTTTTAGATATCTATAATGGACCATTGGGGAGAACATTATTTACTGAAGTTGGTACATTATCTTATTGCTTTGATTTATTTCCACGTATATTTAATTTTTTAGATGGAAGAAGTTTTTCGCCAACTGTTTTAAAAATGTTGGGAATGAATCCTGATCTACATCTTCGAAGTGCGAAATTAATAATGGATTATTATGGTTCTGAAAAAGTTTTTAATGGTACAGCTGGAGTTATGAACACTTTGTTTGTGGGAGAAGCATATTCAAATTGGGGATATGCAGGAGTAGCGGTATCTATCCTTTGGGTGGCTTTGATCTTTACGCTAGTAATTGTAGCGATGTTGAAAATGAAAAAACAGCCGATTACAGTTACAATGTCCGCTGTTTTGACCATTCGATTTGTTACTATTATGCATGGTGGATTTTGTGATTTTGTGTATAGTTTTGACATAATAGTGACGATAACAGTACTTCTATTGTTGCATTTTCTATTAGAGTCGAAAGGTAGAGAATATAGAGTTACAAATATATTAAAAAGGTTTTATAAAAGAAAAGGTAAGTAAATTGAATATAAGAAGTAAAATTAAGGATTTAATTAAAGGTGGATTTTTTCACATATTTTTTGGAAGTACACTTGTAAAAATGATAGCATTCATTTCTAGTATTGTGATTGTGCGTTTAGTTACAAAAGATGAATATGCATATTTGACGTTTGCAGATAATCTATATAATTATGCAATATCTTTTGCAGGATTAGGAATGGCGTCAGCGGTGCTGAAGTATTGTGCTTCTGCTAAAAGCAGAGAAGAAGATAAGGCATATTTTCTTTTTGCATTGAAATATGGAACTTTATTCGAAGGAATTTTATCATTACTCATAGTCGCATATGTTACCTTTGCGCAAATTCCCTTTCCTGAGGCTAAAAGTGTTACATACATATTGATTCTTTATCCAGTATTAAATAATATTTTAAATACTGTTATGGGATATTTAAGAGCACATGGTGAAAATGAAGTATATGCGAAGACAGCAGTGATACAGACTGTTATAGTATTTGTGGCAAGTGTTGTTTTTGTACTCATAATAGGAATTAACGGAATTGCATTTGCAAGATACTTGTCAATGGCAATTGCAATTGCATTCACAATTTCTATTCTTAAGAAATATTTATCTAGTGTGAAGAAAACAAGGTTGTCCAATATAGCAATTAAAGGATTTATGGTAATGTCTTTGTCATTGATGGTTTCTAACTTATTTTCTTTGATTATGCCAATTAATGAAATGACATTAATTAATGAACTGTTAAGAGATGAAGTGGTTACTGCAAATTATAAAATCGCAATCATGATTCCAAGTCAACTGTCATTTATAACACAATCAATAATTGTTTATTATTTTACAATTGTTGCAAAGATGAATGATGGAAAAGAAATATGGAAGTTATCAAAGAAAGTGGGATTTTTTTCGGCTATTATAATTATTATAATTTCTATAGTTGGAGCTATATTTAGCCCATGGATTATACGTTTGGTTTATGGAAATCGATATGAAGATGCGATTCCACTTATGATGGTATTTTGGGTAGTGTACGCCTTGAATGCAGCATTGAGAATGGTGCCTATGAATTTTCTACCCGCTATAGGTGTAGCAAGATTCAATGCAATTATGGCAGTTGTTTCATGTGTGATACATTTTGGAATATGCTATATCTCGATAGTAAATTTTGGAATATGGGGCGCAGGAATATCTACAGGAATTGTATATATAGTGTCGGGAAGTTTGTATTGGATTTACTATAGATATAAATGCAAAATTATTAGTGTAAAAAAATAAAGTTGTCACATGTTAAAAATATATTCGGCTGTATGTGTAACTTATAGATTGTTTGATACAGTCATCAAAATTAAAATTTTTGATTAGCATGTACAAGGAAGAATGGAGATGAAAGAGGATGGGATTTACAACACAATTTTTTTTGTTTGTATTTGCACCAATATGTTTCAGTACATATTATGCAGTGATTTTTTTAGAGCGAGTGCGATGCTTATCTGCATACATGAAAAAGATGCGTACAAAGGATATTGTGCTCATAATTTTTAGTTGCGGTTTTTATGCATGGTCATGTTTCGATAATATTTTTAAGTTAATAATTTACATTATGGTTATTTACCAATTTGCAAGAATACTTCAAAAAAGTAGAATGTGCAAATTTTATGTGAAAGTAGAACAAGAAAGGGCATCTACAAATAGTAAAAGAATTTATCTTTCAACAATAATTCTTTTTGGAGTAATGTCGCTAGTAGTGTTCTATCTTGTTTATTATAAGTATACATCAGCCATAGTGTATGTGTGGAATTTTTTGTTTGGAGATAGCTTGGTGGCTCATAATCTTGTAGCACCACTCGCATTATCATTTATTACGTTTTCTGCAATTTCATATTTATGCGATGTTTATCGTCAAGATGCAACAGCGGGTTCTTTTGTTGATTGTGCATTATACATTTTATTTTTTCCCAAGATTGTATCAGGTCCAATTATACTATGGAAAAACTTTCAAAAGCAAATTGAAGATCGTAAAATATCTTTAAATTTGATTGTTCAAGGGATTAATAGGATTATGATAGGTTTTGCAAAGAAAGTGATTTTAGCAGATAGTTTTGGGAACTGTATTATATCAATGGGTACAAGTAATGTGGATCAAATTACAGCTGCAGGAGCGTTAATTTTATATATGTTGCAAATTTATTATGATTTTTCGGGGTATTCTGATATTGCAATTGGACTTTCTAACTTATTTGGATTTCATTGTGAAGCTAATTTTAATTTTCCCTATCGTTCAAAATCAATTACAGAATTTTGGAGAAGATGGCATATTTCTTTGGGAACATGGTTTAAAGAATATGTTTACATTCCTTTAGGAGGAAATCGTGTGAGTTTAAAAGTTACATTAAGAAATTTGTTTATTGTTTTTATGCTAACAGGGCTTTGGCATGGATGTGGAAAAACATATTTTCTTTGGGGGATAATTAATGCCTTTTTTATAATATTAGAACGTATTGTAGTGGATAAAAGGATTTATAAGATAATACCAAATTATATCAAATATATTTGTACAATGTTGATTGTAATGTGTTTTTGGCAACTATTCCGTTTTGGTGATGTAATGGAAGTAGTGAATTGGTTTAAAATAATATTAGGTACCTTTACATTCGATAAAATTTATTATTCGTGGAAGTATTTTTTTGATTTTCAAATGGTGTGTTTTACAGTAATCGGAATTTTGGGCGCTACTATTTTGGGAAATGCTAGAATACAGAGTTTTTATTATCGAATAGCAGAAACAAAAATAGGATATATAGCACAAGAGATAATATTGATTGCATTGTTCCTACTTGCAATTCTCTTTATGGTTAATTCCACATATAGTCCGTTTATTTACTTTCAATATTAGGAGAAAATCAATGAAAATATTAAAGAAAATGACAATCGTATTCTTTTTAGCAATAATATTATTGCCAATATTAAAATTTAATTTTGAGGAAAATTCTGTTTCAAAAATTGACAATCGCATGCTTACAAAAAATCCATTTTCAAAGGATAGTTTAAAGGGAGATATGACACAAAATATTGAAAATTATATCTCTGATAGAATCGGATATCGCGATCTTATGATTACAGAATATACGATTTTAAACGATAAAGTATTCAATAAAATGGTTCATCCGATTTACAGTAATGGAAAGAATGGATATGTATTTGGTGAAGGGGTCACAACAACTCAAGAGTTTGATGACTATCATATTGTATTTGCGGGAATGATAAAAAAAATTCAAACATATTGTGCTGAAAGAAAAATTCCGTTCTTGTTTGTGTTTAACCCAGCAAAACCAGCTGTATACCCGGATTATATTGCAGAAGGTATTAATTATAATCGAGATTGGGTTGATTTGTTTTTTCAGGAGTTAGATAATCTAGGTGTTTGTTATTTGGATAATACCATAACTCTAAAGAACCTTGCAAATGAGGGAGTACAAGTTTTTAACAAAAAGTATGACGCAAACCACTGGAATTCTCTAGGAGCATTTTATGGAACACAAAAGATGTTAGAAAGAATGCAAGAAGACAATCCATCGGTACATGTGAATAGCTTAAGTGAATTTCGAATTTCAGAAGAACATAAGGATACATTACTGGTTTCAAAGTATCCAATTGATGAGATGGTACCCGTTTTAAGTATGGATATGGAGTATGTGAATAAAAAAGATGTATATGACAGTATTAACATTGATTCAAATTATTCGAATTTTGCATATTTAGTAAATGATAAACGCGCAAATGATAATTCACCTAAAACACTTGTCTTTCAAGGTAGTTATATGAATGAATATGGATATCCTTATCTGGCAAATGCATTGGAAGAATATATCTTTGTACATAATTACCAGAATGTGATAGACTTTCCATATTATTACAATTTGTTTCGCCCAGATTATGTTATTTTTGAGGTAACCGAATACACTTTATCTAATTCATTTTTTGATTATGGGAAAATGAAAGAGATTGATTTTAATCCTACAATTGAAAATGCAAAACAAGGTGCAAAGGATTTTTTAGAAATTAATATACCCAAAGATCAATTGCAAATAGAGACCCAAAAGGAAATTACAACAATAAGATGGAATTGTGAACAAAAAGAGAATAAAAGATATGTTTGGCTTATCTTGGAAGATGAATATGATATGGTTGCAACTGAAGATGGGTTTCAGGTATCTATAGATACAAAAGAATATGAGAAGTATCAGGGGGAAATTATGTTTGTTACAAAAGAAAATAATGAGATATACCATTATAAATTAAAATAAGATGTTTAGTGTAAGCGCTTAGCGTTTGGGGAGTCCAAGCACTAAGCGCTTACTGCTTAATCTTAAAAATAATTAATGAAGGATAGATTGAAAGTTTTTGCTTAGAGCAAAATAATTTACGAATTACATTACATTTAACGTTTAAGGATGAGTTAGAGGAAAATAGTTATTTTGTATATTATACCCGGAACTGTCGCTGCGTAAGACAGAAGATAATTTAAGGATTAGCGAATCCACACTGAAAAATTGGATGAAAGCAGCAAAAGATCACGAAGGATCAGTTCCTACGCGTGCTTCGGGTAATTATGCCAGCGATGAAGCTAAAGAGATTGAGCGTAGAAAATCTTTTGGAATACTTGAGAAAGACGTTATCGAATGCTGACAGTACAGATGGTATCATGGAGTTGCAGGAGAAAATGTTAACAATGCTTATTGAATATTTTGTCGAATGTGTTATAATGATTTTTAACTATGTAGATATTTTAAATTGGTGATTTCTGTCAACTTGTGTGGAAAGGGGAATATATGAAGAAAAAGGTAAAGTCAACAAAAAAAATAGTACATAATAGAGTGGGAAAGCTAATTGCATTGATTCAGTTATTGCTTTCCTTTATTTGCGTGTTAATGATTGGTATCAGTGGCTTGCTACCGATGAAATATATGATTTTGATTATTCTTGCAGCAGTTCTATTGTTTGAGATTCCTTTTTGGCTTCAACACAGAAAAGGAAAGTTAAGTGCTGTAGGAATTATAATCAGTGTATTGATTTGTGCTGGATCAATAGCTGGAATATATGCAATATCAAAAGTTACAGGACTTATGAGCACTGTTGGTGGAGCGGAATATAAAACAGATAATATGGTAGTGGTTGTAAGAAAAGATGATCCTGCGAAGAATATACAGGATGCATCAGAGTATAGATTTGGTGTTCAGAACGCAGTGGATAAAGAAAACACATTGAAAATGTGCAAAGAAATAGAAAAGCAGATTGATAAATCATTAAATACAAAAGAGTATCCAGGAGTTGTAGAAGAAGCAGAGGCGCTTTTGAGTGGAGAACTGGATGCGGTCATTTATAATAGTGCGTTTGTAAGTCTGATTGAAGGAAACATCGAGGGATATTCAGACCAAGTAAAAGTAATTTACCAGTATGGAATTAAAACGAAGCTTGAACCTGTAGAAAACAAGTCTGTTGAAAAGGCATTTAATATATATATTAGTGGTATTGATGTGGAAGGGGCTGTATCTACAACAAGTCGTAGTGACGTGAATATTATTATGACAGTAAATCCAGATACACATAAAATTCTTCTCACAACCACTCCAAGAGATTATTATGTCCCAATTCCTGATATATCAGGGGGTATGCCAGATAAGTTGACACATGCAGGACTATATGGGGTAGATGCTTCCATGCGTACATTAGAAGCAATATATGACATTGATCTTTCTTATTATGCAAGAGTAAATTTCACCTCATTAATAAAGATTGTAGATGCGCTTGGTGGTGTTGACGTATATTCCGATTATGCATTCACCGCAGATGCAGGTGGATATTCATTCCAAGAAGGAATGAACCATATGAATGGGGAACAGGCGCTGGCATTCTCAAGGGAGAGATATAGTTTTTCAGATGGTGATAATCAGCGAGGAAAAAATCAAGAGGCGGTTATTACCGCAATTTTAAATAAAGCAATGTCGCCCGCAATCCTAAAAAATGCTGGACAAATTATTTCAGACGTAGGTGATAGTGTAGAGACAAATATGACACAGAAAGAAATGTCTAAGTTCATCAGTATGCAATTATCAAGTGGTGCTTCATGGGATATTCAGTCTACATCAACACAGGGAATTCTAGCAGGAGAATACCAGCCATGTTTCTCTAGTGGAAGTCAACCATTATCGGTAATGTATCCAGATGAAAATTCAATAGCTGAGAATTCTAATTGGATGAAACAGATATTAGAAGGAAAATGATACAAATAAGGAAGAGAGAACAAGGTTATGAATGAAAAAACAAATAAAATTATTACTTTTAGTCCACCAGATATTACTGAGATCGAAATCAATGAAGTTATTGATACTTTGAAATCAGGATGGATTACAACAGGCCCTAAAACAAAAAAATTAGAAAATCTTCTTGCGGAATTTGTCGGTGCGAATAAATTAGCATGCCTAAATAGTCAGACAGCAGCAGGTGAAATGGCACTACGGCTTCTTGGGATTGGAGAAGGCGATGAAGTTATAACATGTGCGTATACTTATACGGCTACTGCTTCGGTTATAGACCATGTAGGAGCTAAAATTATCATGGTGGATTGTCAAAAAGATTCTTTGGAGATGGACTATGAAGCATTAGAAAGAGCAATTACTCCAAAAACAAAAGCGATTATTCCTATTGACATAGCAGGAATACCATGCAATTATGATCGTATTTTCGAGATTGTCGAGAAGAAAAGAAATTTGTTTACAGCAAAATCACATACCACATTAGGAAAGAAAATTCAGAGCACATTGGGGCGTGTATGCGTTATATGTGATGCTGCTCATGCTCTTGGAGCTTCGTATAAAGGAATTATGGTCGGAGCAGTGGCTGATTTTACCAATTATTCATTTCATGCTGTAAAGAACTTTACAACAGCAGAGGGTGGAGCAATTACATGGAAATCAATACCAGGAATTGATGACGAGGAAATTTATCATCAAATTCAATTATACTCTTTGCATGGACAAAGCAAAGATGCGCTTGCAAAAACACAGCTTGGTGCGTGGGAATATGACATAAAAGGACCATGGTATAAATGTAATATGACAGATATCATGGCTGCAATGGGACTTGGGCAATTGTCTCGTTATAAAGGAATTCTTGCTAGAAGAAAAGAGATTATAGAAAAATATGATGCGGCTTTTAAACCATTAGGTATAGAAGTATTACCACATTATACAAATGAGCATATTTCGTCAGGGCATCTTTATATTACACGTGTTCCACGAATAACACCAGAAGAACGTAATGATATTATTATTAAAATGGCTGAAAATGGTGTTGCAACAAATGTTCATTATAAGCCACTACCTATGCACACGGCTTATAAAAATTTGGGATTTGATATAAAAAATTATCCGAATGCTTATGAAAGATTTGCTAATGAGATTACACTTCCACTTCATACTTGTCTTAGCGATGAAGATGTGGAGTATGTAATACAAACATATAGTAAAATTGTTAAGGAGTATATGAAGTGAATAAAGAAATAGTGGATGGTTTAGTATCAATTATAATGCCGTCATGGAATACAGCACAGTTTATTAGTGAAAGCATTCAGTCTGTTTTAAATCAGACATATAAGCATTGGGAATTGATAATTGTTGATGATTGTTCTACAGATCATACAGATGACATTGTTAAACGATTTGATGATGATAGGATCAGATATTTAAAAAATGAAAAAAATAGTGGAGCAGCTATAACAAGAAATAGAGCAATATATGAATCTAAAGGTGAATGGATTGCTTTCTTGGATTCTGATGATTTATGGCTGCCTGAAAAACTTGAAAAGCAGATTACTTTCATGAAAAAACATAATTATAAATTTTCTTATCACGAATATGTAAAGATTGATGAAGAATCTAAACCGTTAAATATATATGTTTCAGGTCCCGAAGTAATAACGAAACATAAGATGTATAATTACGGATATCCAGGTTGTCTTACATTTATGTATAGTGCGAAAGAGTATGGTGTGATACAAATAAAGGATATAAAGAAAAATAATGATTATGCAATTCTATTGAAATTATGCAAAAAGCAAAATTGTTATTTATTAAAAGAAAATCTTGCTGAATATAGAATTAGAAAAGTTTCTATTTCACATGATAAATTAAAGAAAAAATTAAAAAGTCATTATGATCTTTTTCATTATTGTGATGATAAATCTGCACTAGTTGCTTTGTGGTATGCTATATGGAATCTTTTTTACGGTGTGTTAAAGAAAATAAGATATGAAAAAAAAATATAGTATGAGCTATACTCATTTGGAAAGGAATTACATGATTGTAGTTATGGTGGAACAAAATGGGGAATATTGAAGTTTTGATTGTAACAATGAATAGAAAATCAACAGAATTTGTTGAGAAAATGAATATACCTGAGAACATCGACATTATTGTTGCAAATCAAGCTGATGCATTCAATTATTCTGAACAATATATAAAGAGTAGTAGAATACGTTTCATAACACATAATACGAAGGGAGTAGGGATTAATCGAAATATAGCGTTATTAAATTCGGTTGATGACATTTTAGTTTTTGCTGATGATGATATAAAATATTGCGAGGGGGCTTTTGAAGAGATTCAAACGGCTTTTAAAAAATATCCTGATGCAGATGGATTCGTGTTCAACGTAAATACAATAGGTCAGGATATGGGGCGAAGAGAGAATAAAAAAATAAAACGTGTTCGTACGTTTAATTTTCTAAATTATGGAGCGGTACGTCTAGTGATAAAGAAAGAATCCTTAAAGAAAAATGCAATTTATTTTTCTGAAATGTTTGGCGGTGGCGCTAAATATGGTTCAGGTGAAGATACATTGTTTATTCGAGAGTGTTTGAAAAATAATCTAAAACTTTATACATATCCGTTTATTTTAGCTGATGTGTATCAAGAGAAGTCTAGCTGGTTTGAAGGGTATAATGATAAATATTTTTATGATAAGGGAGCACTTATGAAAGCATGTTTTAGAATGACATACCCTATGTTGATTGTTGTATACGCATTGAAGTCAGCAAAATGTACAGATAAAAATTTTTGGAATATATTGCAGGTAATGAACAATGGAGCAAGGGATTTTAAAATATGTAGACGAGGGGAGTTTCTTAAATGACTGATAATTTAAAAAAAGTATATGACAAAAGCCTAGAGTTTATAAAAAATGACTCTATTCTAATAGATGTGATTGTATTGTTTATTGTCAGGGTGCTTTATTCATTTGTTACATTCAAGTTATTAAATCACACATCATATTTTCCAAACGTTAGTTATGGTGTGAATTTGAAAAGCTACCTATCGCTTACTAGTAAAGATATAATTCCACTAATTATCTATACTGCAGTGATGTTTTTTATGCTTACAAGAAAATATAAAATTTATTTTATCAAGATATTTGTGAGTATTATGTTTTGCTTGTATTATTTGCCTGTTAATGCATCATATTCACTTAATCAGGTCACGTATGGATACATGTTTCTTACAACAATATATGCAGTATTGATAATATATTTACTTTCTATTGAGTGGGAGAGTATAAGAGTATTTTCGTATCTGAAGAATAAATTTTCCGCTAATAATGAAAAAAATATTTGCTGTGAGAACACAACTGTAAACACGAAGAAATACTTAAGTGTGTTCTTTGGTGTGTTATGCATTACATATATTGTATTTAAAATATTTTATAACGGATTTACATTTAATATATCCATTTCACATGACGTAGTATATGCAATTAGAGCACAGTATGCCGCCTTTTTGGATAATATATCAGGTACATGGTTTGCGTATGTTATTTCATTATTAACCAATTTAATAAGTTTTATTACTCCGATATATTTATTATATTCATTAGTTAACAATAGCGTTATAGGAGTTATTATTTCGATTGTAACTATTTTATCACAGTATTCCATTGAGGCTGGAAAAGGTTTATTATTTATGGTTCCAATCATAGTTTTTATTTTTATATTAAATAAACTTCATTTGCTAGATTTTGGATCAAGATTGATATATTTAGGAATGTTAATTTTGATTGTTGTATCTTTTTGTGTTGTCTTAGTAAAAGATAGTAGCTTTATTTACACATATATTATAAGAAGAGAAATGTATTTGCCAGCAAGACTAAATGGACTATATTATGATTTTTTTTCCTCACATAGGAAAATCCATTGGAGTCAAAATACATTTATCTTGCAGAACATTTTAAATAACGTGTATGCTGAAGGACCGTTGGATATAATAAATAGAATTTATTTTAGGGGAAATGTTGTTTCACCCAACACTGGTATGTTTGCAGAAGCATACATGCATTTCGGAATAATAGGTGTTTTGGTATACCCAATTTTATTAAATCTATTGGTTCGCGGATGTTCATTAACTTATGCAAAAATAGGAAAAAGTATTTCAATGTTTGTTGCAGTGAAGTTGACAATTTCACTAACAAATGTGCCAATGGTGCGAACAGATTTTGTTTTGTCGGCTATTTTAGCAACGTTTTTAATATATTTAGTTTGTTATGTTTTGCAAAAAAAGAGAGGAAATTTTAATAAAAAATGAAAAAAAACAAGGTGACGATTATATGTTTTGTGTATAATCATGAGAAATTTATAGCAGAGACTTTAAATGGCTTTTTGAGTCAAGAGACCAATTTTGAATTTAATGTTATAGTTCATGATGATGCTTCTACAGATAAGAGTGCAGATATTATAAGGAAGTATGAGAAACTTTATCCAGATAAAATAGATGGAATATACCAAAAAGAAAATCAATATTCTAAAAATGTTGATATGGACGTGAAATATATTATACCTATGGTAAACTCAGAATATATCGCATATTGTGAAGGAGATGATTATTGGGAAGATACGTTAAAGCTCCAAAAACAAGTAAATGCTTTAGACAATAACTTGGATTGCGAGATGTGTGTTCATAAGGTTGCAGAAGTAGATATAAATGGGAATAAAAATGGACAGTATTATCCAAATTATGAAATAAAAGAAGGAATAATTAAGACTGATCAGTTTTTAGAGATGTGTGAGTCGTATAGTTTTCACACAAGCAGCTACATGCTAAGGACTAATAGTTGGGTGAAATTTAAAATAGAAGATATTTCGTTCAAAAATATTGCAAGTGTTGGTGATGAAATTATGCTTTTGTATTTTGGACACTTAGGTAATGTGTATTACATAAATGAGTCTATGTCTTGCTATCGTAGAGGGGTTGAAGGAAGTTGGAGTAGTAGGATAGGTAATGCAAATAATGATGTGTATGTAAATCACCTTGTTGACATGGAAAAGGTGATATCAGAATTTGATAAATATTCAAATTATAAATATCACAATATATGTTGTAAAAGAAATGGAATATATATGTTTAAGGAAGCTATTATTTCAAAAAAATACAATAAATTATTAAATAGTGAAAATAAAGAGATATTTGATACTCTATCAAAAAATAAAAGGCTGTTTATTAAGATGGGGAGAATTTTTCCGGGATTAATTAAAAATATTTATAGATATCGAGTTGTACATTTGAATAAAAGACATTCTAGATAGAAGAGGAATATAATGGAATCAAAGAGTAATACTAGTAAAGAAAGCGTTGCGTCAAATTTAATATGGAGACTTGCTGAAAGATTCGGGGCACAGTTTATCCAGTTTATAGTATCAATTGTCTTGGCAAGATTGCTGGCACCTGAGGCATACGGAACAATTGCATTAGTAGTAGTTATTGCACAGATATCACAGGTTTTTGTAGACAGTGGTTTAGGGAATGCACTTATTCAAAAAAAAGAAGTAGACGATTTAGATTATGCATCTGTTTTCTATTTTAATGTGGTATGGTGTCTTATAATATATGCAATAATTTTTGTGATAGCACCATATATGGCTTCATTTTAT
Source organism: Ruminococcus sp. (assembly GCA_029256845.1). Lineage (GTDB taxonomy): Bacteria > Bacillota > Clostridia > Lachnospirales > Lachnospiraceae > JAHHTM01. The sequence continues at coordinate 46,895 of JARIEI010000195.1, forward strand.
GATGACACCTCGTTAACACCAATTATAAGGGTATTATGTTTAACAGTTGTTATATCAGGGTTGAAAAATGTTCAACAGGCATATGTCTCAAGGAACATGATGTTTAAAAAATTCTTTTTCGCAACCCTTGGTGGAACAATATTATCAGCAGTAGTAGGTATAATTCTAGCGGTATTGGGAAAAGGAGTGTGGGCTTTAGTTGCTCAAAAAATTGTGAATATCGCAACAGATACACTTGTTCTATGGTTTACTGTAAAATGGAGACCGAAGTTAATGTTTTCATTCGTACGATTAAGAACACTGATTTCATATGGGTGGAAATTGCTTGTTTCTGCATTGTTAGATGCTATTTATGGAAACTTAAGGCAGTTGCTAATCGGTAAAATGTATTCAAAGAGCGATCTTGCATATTACAATCAAGGAGATCAATTTCCTAATATTTTAGTGACAAATATAAATTCTTCAATTGATAGTGTACTTTTACCAACTATGTCAAAAGAGCAGGACAACAAAGAAAATGTAAAAAATATGACACGTAGAGCAATTAAAGTAAGTACATATGTAATGGCACCATTGATGTTTGGATTGTTTATAACAGCTAAAAATGTCATTATAATTGTTTTATCTGATAAGTGGATTAAATGTGTCCCATTTTTACAGATTTTTTGTGTTTCATATTTATTTTATCCAATTCATACATCAAATTTAAATGCTATAAAAGCGATGGGGCGAAGTGATTTATTTTTGAGGTTAGAGATTGTAAAAAAAATGGTTGGATTATTTTTATTAGTTGTATCGATGAAGTATGGAGTTATGGCAATTGCGCTGAGCTCCCTTGTTGCGACATTTACAGGCATTATAATAAATTCATGGCCAAATAAAAAGCTTTTAAATTATTATTATTTGGATCAGTTAAAAGATATGGGATCTAGTTTATTATTAGCAAGTATTATGGCTATTGGCGTATATTTTATAGGTAAAATCAAATTAAATATTCTTTTAGTATTAATAATTCAAGTAATATCAGGTGGTGTTATATATATTATGTTATCTGTTATTTGCAAAAATGAATCGTTTATATATTTATTAGACATAATGAAAAATTTTCTAAAAAAAAGCAATAGGAACAAATAACCTGAACATATCGTTTATTTAAATTGAACTTAAAAATTAATAAACTTATAAGGGGAGAAAGATTATGAAAAAGATATTAATGCTTGGAACAAGCAGTGGTTCTGTAGAAATGATAGAGTATGCCAAAAGTATTGGAGTGTATACAGTTGTTACAGATTATCTTGAGCCAGAAGAATCAAATGCCAAACTTATTGCTGACGAAAGTTGGATGATAAGCACTGCGGATTTAGACAAACTAGCAGAGAAATGTGTTGAAGAAGGTATAACAGGTGTACTTAGTGGTGTAAGTGATTTTAATGTCACACAGGCAGTTAAACTTTCAGAAAGAATACAGACCCCATTTTATTGTGATAGTACTGTATGGGCATATAGTAGAAATAAAGCTGCATTTAAAGAAAAATGTCGTAAATACGGGGTTCCAACTGCAAAGCAGTATTTTGTTTCAGATATTCCTACAGATGAAGAAATAGATAACATAGATTTTCCAGTTGTTGTTAAACCAATAGATGCCAGTGCCAATAGAGGATTTAGTTATTGTTACAATAAACAACAATTTATAAAAGGATATGAAAAGGCCAAGGAAATATCTGTTAGTGGAAACATAGTTGTAGAAAAATTGTTAAAAGGTAAAGAATATACAGCGTTTTATGCTCTTGCAGATGGAGAAGCTCGTTTGGTTAATTTTTGGACAATGCTATCGCAATCAGGCATGCCAGAAAATTGTTATTCTGTAAATATGTCTGTGTCTGACGTTTTAAATCAATATAATAAAGATGTAGATTTCAAAGTAAAAAGATTATTAAAAGAGTTGGGCTATAGAGATGGTATAGTTTGGATTGAGTTTATGGCTGATGAAGATAATAGCCTTAACGCACTTGAAATTGGACATCGATTATCAGGAGAAATGCTTTGGTTGCCATTAAGTAATGTTCGAGATTTTAATGCTATGAAATGGCTTGTTGATTATGTAGTTAATGGCAAAAACGAAATATCTAATTTACCTTGCGATCAAGCGGACAATAGTATTCGGTGTGCTTGTTCTTATATTTTATGGACAAAACAAGCAGGGATTGTTAAATCCGTAAATGGATTTGACGATTTATTGAATATCAGAGGAAGAAATGTAAATATTATTGCAAAGATAGGAAAACATATCGATATATACAGATATGGAGCCATTGTAACATTTTACTCAGACGATATAGAACAAATGATAGCAGATATAAAGTATATTGACAGTAAGGTTAAAATATTAGATCAGGATGGAAATGATATGTTAATACATTTTGATGATTTTGAAAAAATAAGAAAAATATATAAGCATACAGTCTAGTATAATTTTAATGAGGAGCAGAATGATATGAAATTAAACCATTCAAAATCAATGAATACTTTAGACGTTTTGATGATTGCATTTGGAGCAATGATTGGATGGGGATGGGTTGTTTCTTCTGGTGAATGGATAAAACAAGCTGGAGTATTGGGGACTGCATTAGGATTTATAATTGGTGGTATAATGATATATTTTGTGGGCCTTGTATACTCTGAGTTAACAACAGCACTTCCTAAAGAAGGTGTATTTGGATTTTGTAATCGTGCATATGGTCATTATCTTGCAGGAATATGTATGTGGATACTTATATTAAGTTATGTTGGTGTCGTTTGTTTTGAGGCGTGTTCATTTGCGACTGTAATACAGTATTTGGTACCTGGGTTTATGAGTGGATACTTATATTCGGTAGCTGGATTCGAAATATATGCATCGTGGTTATTGGTGTCGATAATAACTTGCGTCCTAATTATTGTTATAAATATTAGAGGGATAAAAACGGCAGCAGCAATACAAACTATTCTAACAGTTATAATAGCAGGAGTAGGTGTGTTACTTATAGCATCGTCTGTATTAAGTGGAGATGTGTCAAATTTGCAGAATCAAGTTTTTGCGGAAGGCACGCATCATGATATTATTAAAAATACATTAGCTATTGCTGTGGTCGCCCCTTTTTTCTTGTTTGGATTTGACGTGATTCCTCAAGCAGCCGAAGAAATTAATGTGCCATTAAAAAAACTTGGAAAAATTCTTGTACTATCTATTATTTTAGCCGTTACATTCTATACACTAGTTGTATTTTCAATTGGATACGTAATGAATAGTTCACAAATTGAAATAGAAAATAAGACTACTGGTTTGGTTGCGGCTAAAGCAATGTCTATTGCTTTTAATAGTCATAATATGTCGAAAGTTTTAATACTGGGCGGAGTGTGTGGAATATTGACAAGCTGGAATTCATTTTTAATTGGTGGAAGCAGAGCAATATATTCACTTTCAAAATCAGGATTGTTTCCACGTAGGTTTTCCAAAATACATCCGAAATATCACACGCCTCAAAATGCTATTTTACTTATTGGTGTGTTATCTATTTTTTCAACATTTTTTGGACGAGTGATGTTAACATGGGTTGCAAATGTGGCTAGTTTTGCTTGCTGTATAGCATATTTTATTGTGTCCATATCGTATATTGCGTTGCGGATTAAGGAACCTAATATGACCAGACCGTTTAAAATAAAATATGGAGTTCTAGTCGGTGTCATTGCAAGTATTTTGTCGATGATATTATGCTTATTATATATAATACCGGGAACAGGATGTACATTAAATTCTCAAGAATGGAAAATTATTATTGTTTGGGCAACTATTGGCGTTGGGCTTGTGTTATTAAAGAAGACAGGAGTGATGAAATGAAAAGGGAGAGATTATTGTGAAAAAAATTTTGTTACTTGGAGGATCAGAACAACAAATTGTTGCTATTGAAACAGCAAAAAAATTGGGGTTTTATACAATATTGTGTGATTATCTTGTAGATAATCCAGGACAATATGTTGCTGATAAATTTTATCTTGCTAGTACAACAGACAAGGAATTAATTTTAAAAATTGCTATTGAAGAAAAAATAGATGGTATAGTTGCGTATGCATCGGATCCGGCTGCCCCCACAGCAGCATATGTTGCAGAGGTGCTGAAATTGTCTGGAAATCCATATGAATCAGTTGAAATATTATGTAATAAAGATAAGTTCAGAAAGTTCCTTTCAGAAAACAAATTTAGTACACCAGTTTCCAGAGGATATGAAGATGAAAAGAAGGCAATTTTTGATATTCAGAATAATTTTTACGAATTCCCGATTATTATAAAACCTGTCGATTCATCTGGAAGTAAAGGAATTACTGTTTTATACGATAAAAAAGATGTAAAATGTGCAATAGATTATGCTTTTAAGTTCTCAAGAGCTAAAAGAATTATTGTGGAGGAATTTATTGAAAATAAACATGAATACCTTGTTGGTGGAGATATTTTCATTAAAGATGGAAAAGTTGTATTATGGGGATTATTAAATTGTCATAGAGACTATGAGGTTAATGATTTAGTTCCTGTAGGCAAGAGTTATCCGTTAAAGTTAAATGAAAACGACAAAGACAATATTAAAGGTACCCTTCAAAACTTAGTGACGTTGCTTGGTTTAAAGTCAGGCGCAATGAATGTAGAATTAATTATAGATAAAAATGATACAATACGATTAATTGATGTTGGGCCAAGAAATGGAGGAAATATGATTCCGGATTTACTTGGATATATATTTAACATTGATGTCGTGGAACTTACAATCTTATCTGCCATGGGCATGGAGTATAATATTGATATTACAGAGAAAGAAGACAGTTTTTATGCCACTCACAATTTACATTCTGAGCAAAGCGGATATTTTGCAGGTGTAGAGTTTTCACAAGAAATCAACAGATATATATTTAGGAAAAATATTTATAAGAAAAAGAATGATCCGGTAGAATATTTTGATCATGCAGCAAAAGCGTTAGGAATTATTTTTATGAAGTTTGATACCATCGAAGAAATGGATTACATTCTCAATAACATCAATAATCATATTCATATAAAACTTAAAAAGGAAGTGATATAATTGAATAGGAAAATTTTAGTAACACAATCGTCTATGCCGAAATATGAGGAATATATAGAAGAAATTAAAGATTTATGGGAATCTCATTGGCTTACAAACATGGGAGACAAGCATCAGACACTTCAAAAAGAATTACTAAGCTATCTTGATGTAAATAATGTTGAGTTATTTACAAATGGACACATGGCATTGGAATTGTCGTTACAGGCTTTAGATTTTAAAGTGGGTGATGAAGTTATTACAACACCATTTACCTTTGCTTCTACAACACAGGCTATTGTCCGAAATGGTTTAATACCTGTCTTTTGTGATATTAATCCAATTGATTTTACAATAGATGTAACCAAAATAGAAAAATTGATTACAGAGAAAACAGTTGCAATAATGCCTGTGCATGTTTACGGAAATGTATGCAACGTTGAAGAAATAGAGCGTATATCTCAAAAGTATGGCTTAAGAGTAATTTATGACGCAGCACATGTATTTGGTGTTAAATATAAAAATAAAGGTATTGGCTCGTTTGGTGATGTTTCTTGTTTTAGTTTTCATGCAACGAAGGTTTTCAATACAATTGAAGGTGGTTGTGCAAGTTTTTCTGATGAAAAAATTGGCAAACGTTTATATGAACTTAAAAATTTTGGTATTAAGAATCAAGATGAGGTAGAATGTGTTGGAGCTAATGCCAAAATGAATGAGTTTTGTGCAGCTATGGGATTATGTAACCTTAGGCATTTGGATGCAGAAATTTTCAAAAGAGCGAAAGTAGTTGAATGTTATAGAAAAAATCTTTGTGGTATAGAAGGAATAACATTAAATCCCATACAAAAAAATGTTGTCCCTAACTATGCATATTTTCCTATTATTGTCGATGAAAAAATATTTGGTCATACGCGTGATGAGATTATGGATGAATTAGCAAGATATGACATAGGAGCACGAAAATATTTTTATCCACTTACAAGTTCATTTCAATGCTATAATGGAGCATATGACACAAATGAAACTCCAGTAGCATTGTATATGAGTACACATGTGTTAACGTTACCATTATATGCCGATTTAGAACTAAAAATTGTTGATAAGATATGTAACATTATCTCAAATATGAATAATAAATAATAGTGAGGACAAGTTATGAAAGGAATTATTTTAGCAGGTGGATCTGGAACGCGATTATATCCATTAACTCGGGTTACATCAAAACAATTATTGCCTATTTATGACAAACCAATGATTTATTACCCATTGTCAACTCTTATGCTAGCAGGGATACGTGAAATTTTAATTATTTCAACACCTGATGATATTTCAAGATTTGAGGCGTTATTAGGTGACGGGAGTCAGTTCGGAATTAGTTTGTCGTATGCAGTTCAGCCGAGTCCAGATGGTTTAGCCCAGGCATTTATAATTGGACAGGAATTTATTGGTGATGATGCGTGTGCGTTAGTTCTTGGAGATAATATTTTTTATGGTGGATGGTTTAGAAAAAATTTACAAGAAGCTGTTGTAAATGCTGAAAATGGAAATGCTACTATTTTTGGATATTATGTAAAGGATCCAGAGAGGTTTGGTATTGTAGAATTTGATAAAAATAAAAATGTAATTTCGGTTGAAGAGAAACCTGAATATCCTAAATCTAATTATTGTATTACTGGATTATATTTTTACCCATCAGGTGTTGCAAAGATGGCGATAAATGTCAAACCGTCTAAACGTGGCGAGTTAGAAATTACAACATTAAATGATATGTATTTAAAAGATAACAAGCTTAAAGTGCAGATATTAGGACGAGGATTTGCGTGGTTAGATACAGGAACTATGGATAGCCTTATGGAAGCATCTTTATTTGTTCAAACAGTGCAAAATAGACAAGGAGTTGTTATTTCTGCACCTGAAGAAATTGCGTATCATGAGGAATGGATTAATAAAGAAAAGTTATTAGAATCAGCAGAAATGTATGGTAAATCACCATACGGTGAACATTTAAGAAAAGTAGCAGAGGATAGATTATTTTTTTAGGGAGTGTTGATATGAATATTATTGTAACAGGTGGAGCTGGATTTATAGGTAGTAATTTTATATTTTATATGTTAAAAAAACATCCAGAGTACAGAATTATATGTTTGGACAAACTTACTTATGCTGGAAATTTGTCTACGCTTTCTTCTGTAATGGATAACCCACAATTTCGATTTGTAAAGTTAGATATATGTGATAGGAATGCAGTATATAATTTATTTGAAGAAGAAAAACCGGATATTATTGTAAATTTCGCAGCAGAAAGTCACGTTGATCGTTCAATTGAAGAACCAGAAATTTTTTTGAATACAAATATTATAGGAACAGCAGTATTGATGGATGCTTGTAGAAAATATGGTATACAAAGGTTTCATCAAGTTAGCACGGATGAGGTCTATGGCGATTTGCCTTTAGATAGACCAGATTTGTTTTTTACAGAAGAAACTCCAATCCATACAAGTAGTCCATATAGTAGTTCGAAAGCATCTGCTGACTTATTAGTGCTTGCATATCATAGGACATATGGATTGCCTGTTTCGATAAGTAGATGTTCAAATAATTACGGACCATATCAATTTCCAGAAAAACTTATTCCTCTTATAATTGCAAATTGTCTTAACAATAAGCCACTTCCAGTGTATGGTGAGGGATTGAATGTTAGGGATTGGTTATATGTAGACGACCACTGTAAAGCCATTGATTTGATTATTCATAAAGGCAAAGTTGGTGAAGTTTATAATGTTGGTGGACATAATGAAATGAAAAATATAGATATTGTAAGAATTATGTGTAAAGCTCTTGGAAAATCAGAAAACTTGATTACATATGTAGCAGATAGAAAAGGACATGATATGCGTTATGCGATTGATCCGACAAAGATTCATGATGAACTTGGGTGGTTGCCAGAAACTAAGTTTGAAGATGGAATTCAAAAGACAATTCAATGGTATTTAGAGAATAAACAATGGTGGGAAACCATTATAAGCGGTGAATATCAGAATTATTATGAAAGTATGTATGGGAATCGTTAGTAAGGAGGACTCGTAATGAAAGAATTTTCTGATTTAAAAATTGCGGTAGCTGGAACTGGATATGTGGGTTTGTCTATCGCAACGTTACTTGCGCAACATCATCAAGTTATTGCTGTAGATATAGTACCAGAAAAAGTCGATTTAATTAATAATAGAAAGTCACCTATTCAGGATGAATACATTGAAAAGTATTTGACAGAAAAAAAATTGAATTTAACTGCCACACTTGATGGTGAAACCGCATACAAAGATGCGGATTTTGTTGTGATTGCAGCTCCTACAAATTATGATAGTAAAAAGAATTTCTTTGACACATCAGCTGTTGAATCAGTCATTCAAATGGTTATAAAATGTAATCCGGATGCAGTTATGGTTATAAAGTCTACGATCCCAGTTGGCTTTACTGCTCATGTGAGAGAAAAATATTGCAGTAATAATATTATTTTTAGTCCGGAATTTCTAAGAGAGTCAAAAGCATTATATGATAATTTGTATCCGTCAAGAATTATTGTGGGAACAGACACAGATAATGTTCAGTTGGTAAATGTAGCAAATACATTTGCTACATTATTACAAGAAGGTGCAATTAAAGAGAATATAGATACTTTAATTATGGGGTTCACAGAGGCAGAAGCAGTCAAACTATTCTCAAATACATATCTAGCACTTCGGGTGTCATATTTTAATGAACTTGATACTTATGCAGAATTAAAAGGGTTAAACACGCAGCAGATTATTAATGGGGTTTGTTTAGATCCGCGTATAGGTTCTCATTATAATAATCCATCTTTTGGTTATGGAGGGTATTGTCTTCCTAAGGATACAAAACAGCTACTTGCAAATTATGAAGATGTACCTCAGAATATGATGTCCGCGATTGTAGAGTCAAATCGAACAAGAAAAGATTTTATTGCAGATAGAGTTTTGGCTATGGCGGGGTATTATGATTATTTTAATAGTGGTGAATTTTCGATAGATCACGAAAAAGAATGTGTTATAGGTGTATATCGTTTGACTATGAAATCACATTCGGATAACTTCCGTCAATCATCTATTCAAGGAGTTATGAAACGAATCAAGGCTAAAGGAGCTACAGTTATTGTATATGAACCTACACTTGAGGATGGTTCTACATTTTTTGGATCTAAAGTTGTAAATAATATAGATGAATTTAAAAAAATGAGCCAAGCAATCATTGCGAACAGATATGATTCAATTCTTGATAGTGTAAGAGAAAAGGTATATACAAGAGATATATTTAAAAGAGATTAGAGATAACATCTTTAAATGAAATTAAGTACTAAGAGGAATGAGAAAAATTATGAAAAAAAAGATTGTACTGTTAAGTATGATGTTTATGATATGTTTGTTCTCTTTTTGGAATCAAATAACATTCGCATCAGATGAAACTACAGTAGAGCATCATAAAGAAGAAACAATAGACGACTATGAAAGTGGAGTTACGGAAGAACAAGAAAAAAAAGAATATGACATTTTAATGTGGTCAGAAGATGCAAAAACAACATTGCTCAGATTATTGACAAATTTACATAAGAATATTAATAAAGAGCACCCAGAGTTTGCACTTTGTGAAAATCCACAGTGGAATACTGAACTTACAAATAACTCTATTGAAAAACTAAAATATCAGTTTGAAAATTATATTTCAAAAGGTGGGTTTGAAGAAAATGCATATGAAAATGTATTTCCATATGAAAATCAAGAAATGATAGTGATGGGGGCTGATAATAAAGGCAATACATCTGATCAGTTATATGTATTTTTAGAAAATCTGTTGTCAGGTAATTATGAAAATAAAGATACAGTTAAAATCATAAAAGACTTTTTGGAAATAGAAGAAATAGGAGCAGCATATAATGTATTTTCTGTAGAAAACAAATATGGTGTGCATGAATTAATTTCGTATAAAAAAAGAATAATTAATAGAGACGAAACAATAGAACAAGAATTGTATAATTATATTACAACAGAGTTATTAAATAATAAGGAGAATATTCAAACTTTATTGCAAAATCCAGTAGAAAGCACTGATACAGAAAATAGTGAAAGTAATGTGGAAGATCCAAGTGTGTCAGAAAAGCAAGATAATGATATAAATGGTCAAGAAGAATACACCCACTCACCTGAAGAATCAGAAATAGTAATAGAGCAAGGAAAATCCCATTGGATTACAGATGGATATGGGAAAAAATATTGTTATGCAGATGGAAGTTTTGCCAAAGGGTATACTTTAATTGATGGATATTATTATTTTTTCAATCAAAATGGATATATGCAAGTAGGTCATGTGGTGGTAGATGGTCAAGCGTATCAATTTTGGCATGAAGCAGGATATGGTCGATCAAAAGGCTGGGTAAATTATCCAGATGGGAAAAAGGCATACTGCCTGGGCGACGGAAAACTTGCGATAGGGTACACCAAAATAGAAAATAAATATTACTATTTTGGAAATGATGGATGTATGCAAACGGGACATGTAGTTGCAGATGGTCAGGCATATCAGTTTTGGCATGAAGCAGGATATGGCCGACCAAAAGGTTGGGTAAATTATCCGGATGGAAAAAAAGCATATTGTTTAGGTGATGGAAAACTTGCGATGGGGTACACCAAAATAGAAAATAGATATTACTATTTTGGAAATGATGGATGTATGCAAGTAGGACATGTAATTGCAGATGGTCAGGCATATCAATTTTGGCATGAGGCGGGATATGGTCGACCAAAAGGCTGGATAGATTACTCAGATGGGAAAAAAGCATATTGTGAAGGAAACGGAAAACTTGCAATAGGTGGCCGAATAATAGATGGAACATACTACAGATTTAATAAAGAAGGCTATTTGATGACAAACAATAAGTGGATCACAGATGGTACTGGGAAAAAATATGTGTATGAGGATGGAAGTTTAGCTACTGGATACATGATAATAGATGGACAGTATTATTATTTTAACCAGAATGGATATATGCAAGTAGGTCATGTGGTAGTAGATGGTCAGGCATATCAATTTTGGCATGAGGCAGGCTATGGACGACCAAAGGGGTGGATAAATTACCCAGACGGAAAAAAGGCATACTGTCTAGGGAATGGAAAACTTGCGATGGGATATACCAAAATAGAAAATAAATATTATTATTTTGGCAATGATGGATGTATGCAAGTAGGACATGTGGTAGTAGATGGTCAGGCATATCAATTTTGGTATGAAGAAGGCTATGGACGACCAGCAGGTTGGATAAATTATCCTGGCGGAAAAAAGGCTTACTGTATGGGAAATGGAATACTTGCTAAAGGGTATACTAAGATAGAAAACAAATTTTACTATTTTGGAAATGATGGATGTATGCAAGTAGGTCATGTGGTAGCAGATGGTCAGGCATATCAATTTTGGTGTGAAGCAGGCTATGGACGACCAGTAGGATGGATAAATTATCCAGATGGAAAAAAAGCGTATTGTTTAGGCAATGGGAAATTAGCAATAGGCCAACTGAAAATAGGAAAGAGTATTTATTATTTTGATAGTGAAGGTTATCTGATTAAAACGGAAAAAAGAGGAATAGATGTATCAGAATTTCAGGGCAAGATAGATTGGAGAGCTGTGAAAAAATCAGGTATTGAATTTGCCTTTATCCGTGTAGGTGGAAGATATGGTCTTAGTGGTAAGTTTTATGAGGACAAGCAATATCATAATAATATGAAAGGTGCCGCTCAAAATGATATAGATACAGGAATATATTTTTTTACACAAGCAATTAATGAAGCAGAAGCTATACAAGAAGCAAGATTTGCATGTAGCCGTTTAAAAGGATATGATATTAAATTTCCTGTTGTAATTGACACAGAATCTTTAGAAGGATGCAGACATAATAATTTAACGGTACAACAAAGAACAAATGTTGTTAAAGCATTTTGTGAAGAGGTTATTCGACAAGGATATAAGCCGATGATTTATTCAGGACTATACTGGTTACAAGATAATTTAGACATGAGTCAATTAACCAAATATGATGTCTGGGTAGCACAATACAACTTAACATGTGATTATAAAGGAAAATATAGCTGTTGGCAGTACACCTCTAAGGGCTCTGTACCAGGAATTAAGGGAAATGTAGATATGAATATATGGTATTATAACAAATAAAATAGAAATATCTTTAGTTTACTATATGTTAGATTGAAGAGTTCGAAAGTATATAGGTGAAAAATACAAGTGCAGACACATAAAATCATAGTGCTGAAATAAAAGAAAAGAAAAATGACCCTACAAGGGAGGAGAAAAACAGTGGTAATAAAAAAATGGAACGATCTTCCTGATTTCTTAAAAAATGAAGAAGTCAGAGAATATTATGATTTGTTAAGAAAAAGAAAAATCAGCTTGGTATTTAAAAGGATATTTGATGTGATTATGTCTTTTGTTTTATTGGTTTTACTTTCTCCAGTGTTTTGTGTTTTAGCATTTCTTATAAAAAAAGATTCCAAAGGTCCTGTCTTTTATAGACAAGTTAGAGTTACACAATATGGACGTGAATTTCGTATTTTTAAGTTTAGGACTATGGTCAACAACGCAGATAAAATAGGAGCCCATGTTACTTCTAATAATGACTGCAGAATAACAAAAATTGGAAAGAAGATCAGAAGTTGTCGCTTGGATGAGATACCGCAACTGATTAACGTATTTCTTGGAGACATGTCTTTTGTGGGAACTAGGCCTGAAGCGGTGAAATATGTAAAAGAATATACACCAGAAATGATGGCTACGCTTCTTCTACCAGCGGGTATTACATCTGATGCAAGCATAACGTATAAAGACGAAGCGGAATTGTTAGAAAACGCAGAAGATGCAGACAAAGTGTATGTTGAAAAAATATTGCCAGAAAAAATGAAATATAATTTACAGAGTATCAGACAATTCAATTTGATATATGAAATTAGGATTATGTTTAAAACGATACTGGCGGTGTTGTAACTGAATATAGAAAAAGAGCAACAAGGTTTCTGGGTGTTAAGATGCATCAGAAACCTTGTTACTCTTTTTTACAATATTTTTAATATCATATTAAGAAAATATTATTTTGTTGCGAAAAGATGTTAAAAGTGTTACTATTGTTCTGAGTTAAGTCTAAATTTATATTGATTAAATAAAACAAAGGTGGATATTATAGTGAAAAAAAAACAGAAGAAGAGAAAAAAAATGAAGAAGATGGGGGTATTGATTTGCCTGATTCAGGGTATTTTAACCTTGATATTTAGCATAGCTCTTCTTCGATTAAATTTATTACCAATAGTGTACTCTTTATTGATTATTCTTGCTTTAGCTGTGCTTTGGTTTTTACCATTTATGAATCAAATGACTTATAAACGATATGGAACAGCTGGAAAGATAATGAGTGTATGTATATCGATTTTGCTATTCCTGGGTGGAAGTTATCTCTTCAAAACACAAGGAATGGTAGCTAATATTAGTGGGAATGATAAGAAAATAGATAAGATGGTTGTTGTAGTATTAAAGGATGATCCTGCTGAAGATATAAAAGATACATCTGACTATGTATTTGGTGTTCAATATGCACTAAAAAAAGAAGATGTCAAAAAAGCACAAGAAGAGATAAGTTCAAAATTAAAAAAAGAATTGACAGTGAAAGAATATAATAATTTAAATGAACAGGCTGCCGGATTGTTAAATGGAGAAGTTCAGGCAATTATATACAATGATGCATATACGTCCATGTTGGAGGAGTCATATGCAGGATTTGGGGATAAGACAAAAGTTGTTTATACCTATGAATTAGTTAGTAAATTAGATATTCAGAGTTCAAACAAAATTAATTCTGAATTATTGAAGAAACCATTTACAGTCTATTTAAGTGGGATAGATGTAGACGGATCAATTGAGACAACAGGAAGAAGTGATGTTAATGTTTTGGCGGTTGTTAATCCAAACACACATCAAGTTCTACTTGTTACAACACCACGAGATTATTATATAGAATTACCAGGGATTTCTATGGGTATGTGTGATAAATTGACACATGCGGGTATATATGGTGTCGATGCATCTATGGCTGCTTTGTCTGAGTTATATGATGTTCCGGTTGATTTTTATGCTAGAGTTAATTTTACATCCTTACCTAAAATAGTGGATGCATTAGGAGGAATTGATGTATATTCAGAAAGTGAATTTGAGTCGACTCCAGGAGCAGCAATTAAACTTTATGCAAAGGAAGGGATAAATCATTTAAATGGTATACAAGCACTTACTTTTGCTAGAGAGCGAGAAAATTTACCTGGAGGAGATTATCAACGCGGAAGAAATCATGAGGCTGTAATTACTGCTATGATAAAAAAAGCAATTTCACCAGCAATATTAGTTGGAGCATCAGAAATTATAGATAGTGTGAGTGAAGGAGTAGATACGAATATGTCTATGGAGCAAATACAAGGATTGATTAAAAATCAGATTGCTCATCCTGTCGCGTGGAAAATAAAATCTATGGCAGCAACAGGAACAGATTCGGAGGAAGATGTTTTTTCAATGCCAGGTGTTTATCCATTTGTGTGTATCCCAGATATAGATTCGGTGGAAGAGATAAAAGATACAATTAACCGAGTTATAGACGGAGAAAAACTAGAAGATGTAGAGACCGTTAAATAGATGTTTTAGACAATTTTTTTGATTTGAGTTGTTTAAAATAGAATAAGTTAGAGAGGAAACAAAAATGCAATTTAGAGATTTAAAAAAGCAGTACCGTGTACTTAAACAAGAGATTGACGCAGCAATGCTTAATGTTGTCGAGGCAGCTAATTTTATTAGCGGGCAGCAAGTGGATGTTTTGGAAGAAGAGCTTGCAAAATATGTTGGCGTGAAGCATTGTATTACATGTGGGAATGGTACAGATGCATTGTCAATGATGATGATGGCATGGGATATTAAGAAGGGAGATGCTGTCTTTGTACCCGATTTCACCTTTTTTGCTTCTGGAGAAATTGTTTCATTTGGAGGGGCAACACCAGTTTTTTATGATGTGGATGAGGCTACATTTAATGCGGATGTTGAGTCTTTAGAAAATGCAATTCTCGAAGTGAAAAAAGAAGGTAAATTGGTTCCTAAAGTAATTATAGCGGTAGATTTATTTGGACAGCCAGCAGACTATGATAGATTAGAAGCAGTTGCAAAGAAATACAATTTACTTCTTTTGGAAGATGGTGCACAAGGATTTGGAGGGAGAATTGGAACAAGAAGAGCATGTAGTTTTGGAGATGCTGCTACGACGTCGTTCTTTCCGGCGAAACCACTAGGATGTTATGGGGATGGTGGAGCAATTTTTACCAATGATGACAAGATTGCTGAGTATTTAAAATCAATACGAGTTCATGGGAAAGGAACCTTTAAATACGATAATGTACGTATTGGATGGAATTCAAGGCTAGATACAATACAAGCTGCTATATTGCTTGTAAAACTAAATGCATTTAAGAATTTTGAATTAGAGGCTGTAAATAAATTTGCATCTCAATACACAAATTTATTGAAAAATGTCGTAAAAACGCCGATAGTAGCACAAAATATGTATTCTAGTTGGGCTCAATATACTATACAACTTTCTTCATTGGAGGAAAGAAATGGTTTGCAAGAGTATTTAAAAGAACAAGGAATTCCAACTATGGTGTATTATCCGAAGGCTATGCATAATCAAACAGCATTTCTAGAATGCAAAAGATATGTAGACTGTCCCAAAACAGAGCGTTTATGCAATGTGGTTCTTGCACTTCCTATGCATCCTTATATGGAGAATGAGTATGTCGAAGTATCAAATGCAATTAAAGAATATTTGCATTTGCGTCATATGTAGATGAGTCATTCAGCTCTAATAACTTGCATTTAAGAGTTATTAGTGGTAGTATATATTTGTTTTTTTTAGACAATGAATTAAAGGCAGGGGCCAATGAAAATGAAAATTTTATTAATTAACCATTATGCAGGATCACCAAGCATGGGAATGGAGTTCCGACCATATTATTTTGCAAAAGAGTGGATAAAAAAAGGTCATCACGTTGATATTATATCTGCAAATTATTCTCACCTACGCCGAGTAAATCCGAGTGTTAAAAAGGATTTTCAAAGAGAAAACATAGATGGTATAAATTATTATTGGATTAAAACAAATAATTATGATAAAAATGGTGTAAAGCGATCTCTTACAATGTTTGAATTCATTACGAAGTTATGGATTCATTCAAAATGGATTGTGGATAATCTAAAACCAGATGTAGTAATATGTTCGTCAACATATCCTTTAGACACATATGTTGGACAACGGATTAGAAAAATCTCTAAAAAACCAGTAAAACTGATTCATGAAGTACATGATATGTGGCCAATTAGTCCAATAGAAATTGGTGGAATGTCGCCTAAAAATCCATTTATTATGCTAATGCAAAGGGGAGAGGACTCTTTCTGCAAACACTCAGACAAAGTTGTTTCATTGCTTCCAGCTGCAAAAGAATATTTTATTAAGCATGGTATGGATTCAAATAAGTTTAGACACATATCAAATGGTATTGTTTTAGAGGAATGGGAACATTATGAAAAGATTCCCTTTGCAATGTCGGAGAGGTTGAAAGCTGAGAAAGAAAAAGGAAAATTTGTACTATGCTTTTTTGGTAGTATTCACAAAACATATAATTTAGATATATTAATTAGAGCAGTCAAGAAAATTCGTCAACCAATACTGGTATGCTTTATAGGATCTGGTTTAGATAAATGCGAACTTCAAAAAATGACAAAAGGATTTGAAGATAAATTTATTTTTTTCGATCCAATATCTAAAACTTCAATACCAGATTTGTTTAATTATATTGATGCAACATTTGTTGGCGCTAAAAGTCAAAAAATATTTAGGTTTGGAATATGCATGAATAAATTGTTTGATGCAATGATGGGTGGAAAACCAATATTATACATGGTCGACGCACCTAATAATTATGTTAATCAGTATGATTGTGGGATTACAGTAGCTGGACAGGATGAGAAAAGCTTAGTATCAGCCATTGAAGAACTCATGTCTTTAAATCAAGACAAAATAAATTGTATGGGGGAAAATGGACGAGAAGCGGCGCGAAAAGATTTTAGTTATCCTAAATTGGCGCAAAAATTTCTAGATGTTATGATGGAGGAATAAAGAAATAAATGAAGATAGTAACAGTTGTCGGAGCGAGACCGCAGTTTATTAAAGCAGCTGTTGTTTCTAGAGAACTTAGAAAGGAATTTGAAGAAATTCTAGTTCATACAGGACAGCATTATGACCATAATATGTCAGAAGTGTTTTTTGAAGAATTAGATATACCAAAGCCAGATTATAATCTTGGAATATCAGGTGGAACACATGGGAAAATGACAGGTGAAATGCTTATAGAGATAGAGAAGGTTCTGTTAAAAGAGTCTCCAGATGCAGTATTACTCTATGGAGATACAAACTCAACCCTAGCAGGAGCAATTGCTGCTGTGAAATTGCATATTCCTGTTATTCACGTGGAGGCAGGAAATCGTTTAGGTTCAAAAAGCAATCCGGAGGAAGTAAATAGAATTTTAACAGATCATGCTTCATCATTACATTTGTGTTGTACAGATTCGGCAAAAGAATATTTGTCACGAGAGGGAATTGTAGATACAGCGTATGTGGTAGGAGATCCTATGTATGATGCATTTCAATTTTATTCAAATAAGGTTGAGCATGATGTAGCAGAGACATTAATTTCTCTTTACAATGAAAAATTAGAACTTCCTGAGAAATTTTATTATATGACTTGCCATAGAGAAGAAAATGCAGGAAAAGATGAAACACTCATTGAAATTCTGTCGGCTATGGATAGTCTTGATGAAAAGACCATATACCCAGTTCATCCGAGAAATACGCAGAGGGTAAAAAGGATTATTGAGGAAAAGGGTTATAGAAATATTATTGCTTGCAAACCAGTAGGGTATCTTATGTCCGTGTATCTAGTAAATCATGCGCAAAAGATTGTTACAGACTCTGGAGGATTGCAAAGAGAAGCTTTTTTTGCAAAAAAACAGTGTGTTACAGTTTTTGATTATGTGGTTTGGCCAGAAACAATGATTGATAATAGAAATCAATTGTCCAAGCCATGTAAGAAAGAAATTTTAAATAAATTAAGTAACCCCCAAATCGTAAGTGAAAGTCATGCATTCGGAGATGGATATTCTTGTAAGAAAATAGTAGCACATATTAAAGAAATACTTAAAAATGAGGAGAAGAAGTATGAAAGAGAAATTGCTAAATAAGATTAAAAGTAAAGAGATTACAGTTGGTGTGGTAGGATTAGGATACGTTGGACTTCCACTTGCAGTAGAGAAAGCAAAGGCTGGATTTAAAACAATTGGATTTGATGTTCAAGATCAAAAAGTGGAAATGGTTAATGCTGGTAAAAATTATATAGGTGATGTTGTAGACAGTGATTTAAAAAAATTAGTTGAAGAAGGAATGCTTCAGGCGACTACAGATTTTTCTTTTGTTAAGGATGTTGATTTTATTGCTATTTGTGTTCCAACACCATTGGATTCGCATCAGCAACCAGATATTAGTTATGTTAGATCATCAACAGAAGCGGTTTCTAAATATTTGAAAAAAGAAACAATGGTAGTTCTTGAATCTACAACATATCCAGGTACTACGGAAGAACTTATTAAACCAATTTTAGAAGAGGGATCAGGTCTTAAATGTGGAGAGGATTTTTATCTTGGATTTTCCCCAGAACGTGTTGATCCAGGTAATCTTATTTATAAAACAAAAAACACTCCAAAAGTAGTTGGGGGTATTGGTAAAGATGCAACAGAGGTGATTTCAGCGATGTATCGTGCTGTTCTTGAGGGAGATGTGTATGAAGTGTCATCACCAGCAGTTGCTGAAATGGAAAAAATATTGGAAAACACGTACAGAAACATCAATATTGGACTTGTGAATGAGCTTGCTAAATTATGTAACAAAATGGGAATAAGTATTTGGGAAGTTGTAGATGCTGCTAAGACAAAACCATATGGTTTTCAACCATTTTATCCAGGTCCAGGGTTGGGGGGACATTGTATTCCGCTTGATCCATACTATTTATCTTGGAAAGCAAGAGAATATGGTTTCCACACTTCAATGATTGAATCTTCCATGATGATTAATGATACAATGCCTTCATATACAGTAGAAAGAGCAGGGGAAGTTTTAAACCGTTTTGAAAAATCTTTGAAAGGGGCAAATATTCTTGTTTTAGGAGTGGCATACAAGCAAGATATTGATGATTATAGAGAGAGTCCTGCTTTGCGTGTTATTGAAGAGTTAGAAAAGACAGGAGCGAATGTTTCTTTTTACGACCCATGGGTTGCAGAGTACAAATATCAAGGAAGAATTTATAAGGGAATTACAAATTATGGTAAAGAGGTAATCGAAAATTCAGATCTTGTAATGATTACTTGTGCACATAGTAATATGGATTATGATTTTGTGCAACAACATGCGAAAGCGATTTTTGACACAAAAAATGTTATGAAAAATGTTAAGAATAGGGATAATATTGAGGTATTATAATGAAAGATATATTTGTTCATGAGACATCTATTATCGATGCAAATGTAACAATAGGAAAAGGAACAAAAATATGGCATTTTTCTCATATTCAAAGTGATGTTGAGATAGGTGAGAATTGTTCTTTTGGACAAAATGTCAATATTTCAAATCATGTAAAAATTGGAAATGGATGTAAAGTTCAAAATAATGTTTCCATCTACGAAGGTGTTGAATTAGAAGATTATGTTTTTTGTGGACCATCTATGGTGTTCACAAATGACCTTACTCCTCGTGCAAAGTACCCTAAAGGAGCAGCGGGCTATAAAAAAACAGTTCTGCACACTGGTGCGACAGTAGGTGCTAATGCTACGATTGTATGTGGACACGAACTCGGAGAGTGGTCTATGGTTGCAGCTGGTGCGGTTGTGACTAAAAATGTTCCATCATATGCGTTGATGGCTGGTGTCCCAGCAAAACAGATTGGTTGGGTGTGCGAATGTGGTGAAAGACTTGATGGTGATTTAAGTTGTCCAAAATGTGGACGGAGATATGTTCAAGAGGAATCTACACTTAAACAGATAGATAAGGAGAAATAGAATTATGAAATATGCATTGATCGGTTGCGGAAGAATATCAACAAATCATATAAAAGCAGCAAAAAATAATAAGCTTGATATTGTGGCAGTGTGTGACATTCGTCCAGAGAAAATGGAAGAACTCCTAGAAAAACATGATTTATCAGAAGATAGTTCGATTAAAAGATACACAGACTATAAAACAATGATACAAAATGAAAAAATAGAGCTTGTCAGTATTGCAACAGAAAGCGGTATTCATGCAGAAATTGCATTATATTGTATTGATAACGGTGTTAATGTAATCATTGAGAAACCGATTGCAATGAGCATAGAAGATGCAGATAAAATTATTGCACATGCTGAAGAAAAAGGTGTAAAAGTATCAGCATGTCATCAAAACAGATTTAATGTTGCTGTTCAAGAGTTAAGAAAAGCAATTGAGTCAGATCGATTTGGTAAATTGTCTCACGGATCTATTCATGTAAGATGGAATAGGAATAGTGGATATTATGAGCAAGCTAAATGGAGAGGTACATGGGCACAAGATGGTGGCGCATTGATGAACCAGTGTATTCATGGCATCGATTTATTGCGATGGATGATGGGGAATGAAGTGGAAGAAGTGTATGGAGCAACTAGACAGCGTTTTCATGATTATCTTGAGGCAGAAGATGTTGGAATGGCTGTGTTAAAATTTAAAAATGGAGCTATTGGAACTGTTGAAGGTACAACGAATGTATATCCAAAAAATTTAGAAGAAACGCTTTATATATTTGGAGAAAATGGAACAGTTAAAGTTGGTGGAACATCAACAAATAATATAGATATTTGGGATTTCCAAGATGAATCAGAGGAAGATAGAAAGAACAAAGGATTACAAGAACAAACAAGTAATGTGTATGGAAATGGACATACTAGTCTGTTTGCAGATATAATAGATGCAATTCAGAATGATAGAAAACCATATGTTGACGCTGTAGCCGGTAGAAATGCATTGGAAATTATTCTTGCTATATATAAAAGCCAAAAGACAGGAATGCCAGTAAAACTTCCGTTAAAAGATTTTTCGAGCACAGATATGACAGGAGAATTTTAAATAGTAGCACCTTTTTAAATATTTAATTAATAAGTTTTAAATTAATTTCCAATTTTCCGTAAGTTTTTCTTTCTTCAGTTGTTATATAGATGAAGAGATATTGTTTCGGTGTGTCTAAAACGATTGGAGAGAGAAAATGTACGAACCAGATGAAGAATGCAAAGAG
>JARIEI010000074.1 GCA_029256845.1 Ruminococcus sp.
TCCACTAAGGGTATATGAAGCCACACTATCTGTGAAAGAGGTGCTGGAAAAATCAAGACAGCTTGGAGTTTCGATGACAGTATTTCTTACCACATTATTCTTGCTGGCGATCAATAAAGAGATGATAAAAGCACAAGAAAAAAATCCAGTAGTGCTTATGGTTCCGGTAAATTTAAGAAAATTTTTTCCGTCAGATTCGATGTTGAATTTCTTTCATTATATCACACCAGGATATAATTTTGGGGTAGAGGAAGGAACGTTTGAAGATGTTTTGGCAAAAGTAAAAGCTTATTTTGCAGAAGAATTAACGATTGAAAAAGTAGCGGATCATATGAATGAACTGATTGCATTGGAAGTGCATCCATTGCTTCGCCTTGCACCATTGCAAATTAAAAATATAGGAATACGAGCAGGAGCCAAGTACGCAGAGCGAGATGTAACGGCAATCTTTTCGAATATGAGTGTCGTAAAAATGCCAGAACAATATGAGTCTTATATTGAACGTTTTGGAGTCTATACGAATACGCCAAAACTAGAACTTTGTATGTGCTCCTTTCAAGATAAGATATCCCTTGGATTTACTTCAAGGTTTGACACGATCAATATTCAGCGAAGTTTTTATGAATTGTTAAAAGAACAGGGAATTACTGTAACAGCGGTAGAACCAGAATTTCCAGATACCAAAGCACAAAAAGAAAAAGAGCGAAAGCTTTTTCGCTTGTACTCGTTCTTATGTTTTGTGATCGGAGTATGTGCAATGGCTGTGGAGGTGAGTTTTCATCCAGCAACAAAGTGGTCTTTGTTTGTGGCAGGAGGCGTGTTAAGTACTTGGCTGACCACAGGAATGGCATATAAAAAACGGCATAACCTTTTAAAAAATGCCATGTGGCAGTTGTTGCTATTGTCAGCAGGAAGTGTCTTGTGGGATGTTTGGACAGGATGGTACCGTTGGTCGGTGAATTTTGTGATTCCAGCATTAAGTATGAGTGTTCTGCTCTTTATGTTTCTTGTTTCTAGGGTTAGAAAAGATACAGCAAGAGAGTATATGAGTT
The DNA here is from genome assembly GCA_029256845.1 of Ruminococcus sp. Lineage (GTDB taxonomy): Bacteria > Bacillota > Clostridia > Lachnospirales > Lachnospiraceae > JAHHTM01. Next base: position 1,053 of record JARIEI010000074.1, read on the forward strand.
ATTTTGTTATGGAGTGTGGATTTGGAATGCTTGTTCCGGTGTTACTGGTACTTACAAGGATTGTAAAGTGGACACTTTTAAGTAACTTATGTATCGTTGTGCATTTGCTATTTCTTGCTGGACTTATCATTTTTAAAGGGACAGAGTTCAAAGAAGAAATGGATAAGAAGTTTCATGTGTAATATTCCATTGTATTACATGGGGAAGTTGTGTTATTATGAATATATATGTAAATCTTTAAAGGAAGGATATAAAACATGAAAATTCTGATTAAAGACGGGCATGTTGTAGACCCTCTGACAGGACTGGATGGACAATGTGATGTGCTGATTGAAAATGATCGTATTGTAAAAGTTGCAAAAGACATATCCGATTCAGCAGACCAGCAAATTCAGGCGTCAGGATGCTATGTAATGCCAGGGTTTATAGATCTGCATGTACACTTAAGAGATCCGGGACTTACCCATAAAGAAACACTTACAACCGGTGGACAGGCAGCGGCTCATGGTGGGGTGACTACGATGTGTGCAATGCCAAATACAAGACCAGTTATTGATACAAAAGAAATGGTGGAAAGTGTTCATAGAAGAGCAAGTGAGGAATCTTTGGTCCATGTTATCCAGGTGGGTGCAGTTACCAAAGGACAGGCTGGAAAAGAATTGGCAGATATTCAGGGAATGGCAGAAGCTGGTTGCCACGCCATCAGTGAAGATGGAAAATCTGTTATGAATGCATCTTTATACCGAAAAGGAATGAAACTTGCAAAAGAAAGTGGCATTTCCGTATTTGCCCATTGTGAAGATATTACGATGGTAGAGGGCGGTGTGATGAATGCAGGAGCAAAAGCACAGGCACTTGGTGTGAAAGGAATCACCAATTCTGTGGAAGATGTGATTACAGCAAGAGATATTCTTCTTGCAAAAGAAACGGGCGTACGTCTGCATTTATGTCACTGTTCTACAAAGGATAGTGTGGAGATGATAAGACTTGCAAAAGAAGAAGGTCTTAAGGTAACAGGAGAGGTGTGTCCACATCACTTTATTTTATCCGAAGATGATATAACAGATAACAATGGTAAATTTAAAATGAATCCACCGCTTCGTTCCAAAGAAGATGTGGAAGCCCTAAGAATAGGATTAAAAGAAAATGTCATGGATGTGATTTCCACAGATCATGCACCACACGCGGTAGAAGAAAAAGATGTACCAATGGAAAAATCTGCATTTGGAATTGTTGGATTGGAAACATCTGCTTGCCTTACTTATACAGAGTTGGTAGAAAAAGGCGTGATCACTATGATGCAGATGGCAGAAAAAATGAGCTATAATCCTGCAAAAATACTTGGATTACAAGACAAAGGCTCAATTTCTGAAGGAAAAATTGCAGATGTGGTAATTTTTGATCCAAGAAAAGAATACAACATAGATGTTAATACCTTTTATTCAAAAGGAAAAAACACCCCATTTGATGGATATCCAGTGAAAGGGGAAGTAATCTATACGATTGTAGATGGAAAAATAGTATACGAGAAATAAGGTAAATAAAGTCAGACCCTTTTTCAAACGACTAAAAGAAAAAGGGGCTGATTTTTGCGAAAAGAGGAGGATTTTAACATGATTAACAAGTTAGTAGAAAATATTAAAAGAACAGGTGCACCAATTGTAGTGGGATTAGATCCAAAGCTTGAGTTTATTCCAGAACATATCAAAGCAGCAGCATATGAGAAATTTGGGGAAACGTTAGAAGGAGCAGCAGAGGCAATTTGGCAGTTCAATAAAGAAATCGTTGACAAGACCTATGATCTGATTCCTGCTGTAAAACCACAGGTTGCAATGTACGAACAATTTGGAGTACCAGGACTTCTTGTGTTCAAGAAGACAGTGGATTATTGCAAAGAAAAAGGCTTAGTAGTTATTGGAGATATTAAAAGAGGAGACATTGGGTCAACATCTGCAGCATATGCCGTTGGACATCTTGGAAAAGTGAAAGTTGGAAGCAGAGAATACGCACCGTTTGATGAAGATTTTGTAACAGTGAATCCATACCTTGGATCAGATGGTGTAAATCCGTTCATCGATGTATGTAAAGAAGAAAAGAAAGGGTTATTTATTCTTGTTAAAACTTCTAATCCATCAAGTGGTGAATTCCAGGATCAGTTAATTGATGGAAAACCACTTTATGAGCTTGTTGGTGAAAAGGTTGCAAAATGGGGCGAAGACTGCATGGGTGACGAATATAGTTACATTGGAGCAGTTGTAGGTGCTACGTACCCAGAAATGGGAAAAGCATTAAGAAAAGTAATGCCAAAAGCATTCATTCTTGTTCCAGGTTACGGAGCTCAGGGTGGAAAAGGGAAAGATTTGGTACACTTCTTCAATGAAGATGGACTTGGTGCGATTGTAAACTCATCAAGAGGTATCATTGCAGCATACAAACAAGAAGCTTATGCAAAATTTGGACCTGAAAACTTTGGAGATGCTTCTAGAGCAGCAGTAGAAGATATGATTGCGGATATTAGAGGAGCACTTGAAAATAGATAGTCAGAAATAACAAAAGGAGAAGATGAAAATGGCTCAAAGACAAAAGGAAACTGCGAAGATACTTTCTCAAGAATGTATCGCAGAGAATATCTACAGCATGTGGATTACATCAGAGCAAGTGGCAACTATGGCAGTGCCAGGACAGTTTATTTCTGTTTATACAAAAGATGGAAGTAAATTACTTCCACGTCCAATCAGCCTTTGTGAAATTGACAAAGATAGAAAAGCGGTTCGTATCGTTTACCGTGTGACAGGAGAAAAAACTGGAACACAGCAATTTTCTCGTGCAGTAGCTGGGGAAGAGATTGATATTCTAGGACCTCTTGGAAATGGATTTCCGATGGCGGAGGCCAAGGGAAAAAAAGCCATGTTGATTGGAGGAGGAATCGGAGTGCCACCGATGCTAGAACTTGCTAAGCAATTAGAAGGCGAAAAAGAACTGGTTATGGGATACCGAAATGCGGATCTGTTTTTAACACAGCAATTTGAAACAGTAGGCGAACTTCACGTTGCAACCGAAGATGGCAGTGTAGGAACAAAAGGAAATGTTATGGACGCAATTTGCGAAAAACATTTGGATGCAGACATTATTTATGCATGTGGACCAACGCCGATGCTTCGTGCAATTTCCCAATATGCCGAAGAAAAGAAGATAAAATGTTATGTGTCTTTGGAGGAGCGAATGGCATGTGGAGTTGGTGCATGTCTTGGATGTGTTGTGAAGAGCAGACAGATTGATGAACATAGCCATGTACATAACAAAAGAGTCTGTAAAGACGGACCAGTATTTTTAGCAACGGAGGTGGAGATTTAATGAATACAACCGTGAATCTTGCCGGTGTAGAATTGAAAAATCCGGTTATGACAGCATCTGGAACATTTGGATCTGGTCAGGAATATAGTGAATTTGTAGATTTGAATCGTCTTGGAGCAGTTGTAACAAAAGGGGTTGCCAATGTTCCGTGGCCAGGAAATCCAACACCAAGAATTGCAGAAACAAGTAGCGGAATGTTAAATGCTATCGGACTTCAAAATCCAGGAATTGATGTATTTTGCGAAAGAGACATTCCTTTTTTGAAAAAATATGATACCAAAATCATTGTAAATGTATGTGGACATTCCACAGAGGAATATTTAGAAGTTGTAGATCGACTTGCAGATGAACCAGTAGATCTTTTGGAAATCAATATTTCTTGCCCAAATGTAAAAGAAGGTGGAATCGCTTTTGGTCAAAATCCAAAGGCAGTAGAAGCCATTACAAGAGAAGTAAAAAAACATGCAAAGCAGCCGATTATTATGAAATTAAGTCCAAATGTTACAGACATTACGGAGACTGCAAAGGCAGCAGAAGCAGGTGGAGCAGATGTATTATCTTTGATCAATACTTTAACGGGTATGAAGATTGATATTCATAGACAAACCTTTGCGCTGGCAAACAAAACAGGTGGAATGTCAGGACCAGCAGTAAAACCGATTGCAGTACGCATGGTTTATCAGGTAGCTAATGCAGTAAATGTACCGATTATCGGTATGGGTGGAATTTCATCTGCAGAAGATGCTATTGAGTTTATTCTCGCAGGTGCATCTGCAGTGTCCATTGGAACTGCCAACTTCTTCCATCCAACAACGACAGTAGAAGTGGTAGAAGGAATTGAAAAATATATGGAGAAGTACCATTTTGAAAATCTTTCCGATATGGTAGGAATTGTAAAATAAGGAGGAAAAAGACGTGGAAGCATACAAACAGGAATTTATAGAATTTATGGTAGAAAGCAATGTTTTGAAGTTTGGAGAATTTACATTGAAAAGTGGGAGAAAATCTCCATTTTTTATGAATGCAGGAGCTTACGTTACAGGAGCACAGCTTCGTAAGTTAGGAGAATACTATGCAAAGGCCATTCATGATAACTATGGTCTTGATTTTGATGTATTGTTTGGACCAGCATACAAAGGAATTCCACTTACTGTAGCTACTACAATGGCAATTAGTGAATTGTATGGAAAAGAAATTCGTTACTGCTCTAATCGAAAAGAAGTCAAAGATCACGGAGATACAGGCATTCTTCTTGGAAGCAAATTAAAAGACGGGGACAGAGTTGTGATCATCGAGGATGTTACTACATCTGGAAAATCCATTGAAGAAACATTCCCAATTATCAAAGCACAGGCAGATGTAGAAGTAAAGGGGCTTATGGTTTCTTTAAACCGTATGGAAGTAGGAAAAGGTGGAGAAAAATGTGCCTTAGATGAAATTAAAGAATTATATGGTTTTGATACAGCAGCTATTGTTTCTATGGAAGAAGTAACTGAGCATTTGTATAACAAACCATGTAATGGAGAAATTGTGATTGATGACACATTAAAAGCAGCCATTGATGCATACTATGAACAATACGGTGCGAAATAATAAGTTAAGTTGAAATTTGAGCCTGACAAAGGAGGCTATTATATGGAAAGAGCGTACAAAACAATGAAACGTGCAGGTGCAGGGAGTATTGCGCTAGGAATCGTTATGATTGTGACAGGAGTTGCAACAGGAATTTTGTCTATCATAAATGGAGCACGTCTTTTAAAAAATAAAAACGGACTAATCTTTTAAAGAAAAGTATAGGGGAGTTAATCTTGAATCAGAAAAGTAAAAAAAAGATTCGAATTTTTGGTAAAGTTATGTTCGTGATCTACATTTTCTTTCTTTTATATTTTCTGATATTTTCAGACTGCTATGGTCGTATTGGAAAAATGGAAGATTACCACTACAATATTATTTTGTTTAAAGAGATCAGAAGATTTTGGGAATACCGGGAAGAACTAGGAATCTTCGCGGTATTCACTAATTTAGTGGGAAATATTTTGATTTTTCTTCCTTTTGGTTTTTTTACTTCATTGGCAAGTTCCATAAGAAGAATATGGAGATCTATCTATTTGAGCATGGGACTTAGCTTATGCGTAGAAACATTTCAGTTTATTACAAAGGTAGGAAGTTTTGATGTAGATGACGTAGTATTAAATACAATCGGGGGACTACTAGGCGGAATTGTATTTTTCGTTTTTAACAATATAAGGAGAAGATATCAGATACATGGGAAAAAATAATGCAAAAAAGGACAAAAAAATTAATTCTAGAAAGTATGGACATACAGAACTGAAACATTCTCGCATGGGGGTGTACTCGTGTATTCTTGCTGGGATTTCCTTTGGAATGATTTTGGTGTCTGTTCTAATGGCATTTTTTTTAAAAGGAAAGACACCCAATGTTGTAGGGGGCATCGGTTTGGCAGCATTGGTAACTGTATTGTATGGACTGCATGCGTCTGTAAAAGGAAGGCGTGAGCGGGAGAAAAAATATAGAACTTGCTGGATTGGTATGATTTTAAATATCTTGCTTCTGTTGCTTCTGATATTTATATTTGCAGGAGGATTTCGATAGGTGATGATAAGAGAACAATTAAAACAACAAAATGAGTGTTATAAAGAACGACATGAACTAACGTTTGATCGAATTAGAAAGATGAAAGTGGAAGAGACAGTAGATAAAAAATATCGGTCTTATTTTCAAAAAGTTGCGTTTTTTTTGGAACGGGTAGAAGAAGTAAGAACGCAGATAGAATCAGGCAAATGGGATTACATGAGTTTAAGTGAGATGCAAAGAATAAATAGCGAATTGTATCAGGATATCGTTGGAACACAGTATGAGCAAAGTTATGCGAATCCAATGTATGCACAAAGGGTGCTAGGAGAAGAGATTGGGAAGATCCTTAGCTTTTTGTATGCAGAGATGCGAAGTGCCATTGCATATGCTTTTGAGAATCGAGCAGATTATTTGACAATTCTTGGAGAATTGTTCATAGAAGTATATAACTGCTTCGAAGAGGAAAATATTCCAAAGGAGCAGGAACTTAGGCAGATTATCTATTGGTATGCAAGTGATTATTGTGATGTCTTTCTTGCAGATCGTGTAGAAGAGCAGATTTTGCCGGAAGCGTCATTTGGAACAGAGATTATCATGAATGCTGATTTAGAGAATGATAAGTATTTGTATCGATTCGGAGAATACATTACAGAAAATGAACTTGGAACTGCTAGACATTTAAGAAGTCTTTCGGATGAGACTTTACAAAAAATGGCAGATGTTTATACGGAAGGTTTTCGGATCGGATTTGTGAATACAGGCAAGGATTTGTCAAAAAAATCTGTCGTAAATATAAGATATAGTCTTGGATTTGAAAAAGTTGTGCGTCTCGCAATTCAAAACTTTGAAAAAATGGGATTAAAACCGACCATTTATAGAGCTGCATCTAGTGTGATCACGAAAAAAGAGCATATAAAAATCGGGTATTATGGGGGAACTGCAAATAAACAGTACGATTACGATCATCGTTCTGATCAAGCGTTGTTTATGGATAAGAACTACATCGAACGTAAGTTAGAAGTGATGAAAAATGTGTATGAGAAAAATAAAGAAATGGCAGCTCGATTTGCAGGACCAGCGCTCATTGAAGTGTTTGGAGAACTTCCGTTTTCGCCAGAAACCAATCCGTCAGCTTATACGTATACCGATAGCATGAAAGAACTTTCTCTTTCCTTTGATAATAGATCCAGTCAATTGGTCAATGAGTATATCAAAGGGGAAGAACGTAGTTTCACGATCATTGCATATCCAGTTCCTGAAATTGGAGAAAAATATACAGAGATTTTTGATGAGGTGATCAAGATTAATACACTGGATGCAAAGGTGTATGAGAAGGTTCAGCAGACTTTGATCGATGCACTTGATCAAGGTGAGTATGTGCACGTTGTAGGAAAAGGGGAAAACAAAACAGATATAAAAGTAACCTTATTCCATTTAAATGATCCTCAAAAAGAAACAATTTTTGAAAATTGTGTGGCAGATGTGAATATTCCAGTTGGCGAAGTTTTTACAAGTCCAGTTTTGGAAGGAACAAATGGAGTGTTACATGTGTCAAAAGTGTATCTAGATGGACTACAATATAAAAATTTAAAAATTACATTTGAAGATGGGATGATTAAGGAATATAGTTGCACCAATTTTGATACAGAAGAAGAGGGGAAAAAATATATTTCTGATAATATTTTGTTTAATCACCCAACACTTCCACTAGGAGAATTTGCCATTGGAACAAATACAACGGCATATGTAGTTGCAAAAAAATATGGAATTGAAGATAAGATGCCAATTCTCATTGCGGAAAAAATGGGCCCTCATTTTGCTGTCGGTGACACCTGCTACAGCTGGAGTGAGGATGTAAAAGTTTATAACCCAAATGGAAAAGAGATTGTGGCAAAAGACAACTCTATTTCGATTTTACGAAAGAAAGATATCGCCAAAGCATACTTGCAATGTCACACAGATATAACCATACCTTATGAAGAGTTAGAAGAAATAAGTGTAGTGACAAAACAGGGGAATAAGATTATACTGTTAAGAGATGGAAGATTTGTTTTAGAGGGTACAAAAGTGCTCAATGAACCCTTCGATCACGACTGATAATCCAATAAGAAAGGCGGTATAATATGCCAAAAGTAAGAATTGTAATGGGAAGCGACTCAGACCTTAAAGTAATGAGTAAGGCAGCAGCTATACTGGAAAAATTTGGTATAGAATATGAGATGACGATTATTTCTGCACACAGAGAACCGGATGTATTCTTTGAATGGGCAAAGAGTGCAGAAAAAGATGGAGTAAAAGTGATTATTGCAGGAGCAGGAATGGCAGCACATCTTCCAGGAATGTGTGCAGCATTGGTTCCAATCCCAGTAATCGGAGTACCAATCTCAGGAAGTAATCTAGATGGACAAGATGCATTGTTCTCAATTGTTCAGATGCCACCAGGAATTCCAGTTGCTACAGTTGCGATTGATGGAGGAATGAATGCTGGTATTTTGGCAGCAAAAATTCTTGCAGTATCTGATATGGAACTATTGGAAAAACTGAAACAGTATTCCAAAGAAATGAAGGAAACTGTACAGGCAAAAGCAGATAAACTCGACAAACTTGGATATGAGGCATATATGTCTTCAAAGTAAGAAAGTTTAAACTACGAAATCAGATATAGATAGTGTCAGACAGATAAGGAGATAAAATCATGGATTACAAAAACGCAGGTGTAGATATTGAAGCAGGTTATAAATCAGTAGAACTTATGAAAAAGCATGTTATGGAGACAATGAGACCAGAGGTTCTTACAAACATTGGTGGCTTTTCAGGAGCGTTTTCTTTAGAAAAATTCAAAAACATGGAAAAACCAACATTAGTATCAGGAACAGATGGAGTTGGAACAAAACTAAAATTAGCATTTCTTCTTGATAAACACGATACCATTGGAATTGATTGCGTAGCAATGTGCGTAAATGATATCGCTTGCGCAGGAGGAGAACCTTTATTTTTCCTCGATTACATCGCTTGTGGAAAGAATGTCCCAGAAAAAATTGCTACAATTGTAAGTGGAGTTGCAGATGGATGTAAACAATCAGATGCAGCACTGATTGGTGGAGAAACTGCGGAAATGCCAGGATTTTATCCAGAGGATGAGTATGATCTTGCGGGATTTGCAGTCGGAATCGTAGATGAAAAAGATTTAATTACAGGAAAGGATCTTAAGGCAGGTGATGTGCTGATTGGTATGGCATCTTCAGGCGTACATAGCAATGGATTCTCTCTTGTTAGAAACGTATTTAAAATGGAAAAAGAAGTGTTGGAGACATATCATGAAAAACTTGGTTGTACATTAGGAGAGGCACTTCTTGCTCCAACAAAAATATATGTAAAAGCACTTCGCAGTATAAAAGAAGCAGGTGTTACTGTAAAGGCATGTAGCCACATTACAGGAGGCGGCTTCTATGAAAATGTTCCTCGTATGTTAAAAGAAGGAACACATGCAGTTGTTGAAAAAGACAGTTATCCAGTTCCACCAATTTTTGCAATGCTTCAAGAGGAAGGAAACATTGAGGAACAGATGATGTACAACACATTTAATATGGGACTTGGTATGATTCTTGCTGTTAGAAAAGAAGATGTGGAGCAAACACTTCAGGCAATCAAAGAAGCAGGAGAACAGCCATATATCGTAGGTCGAATTGAAGCAGGAGAAAAAGGAGTTACTTTATGTTAAGAGTCGTAGTTCTTGTTTCCGGAGGAGGTACGAATCTTCAAGCAATCCTAGATTGTGTGGAAAGTGGAACGATCCATAACACGAAGATTGTAGGAGTCATTAGTAACAACAAAAATGCATATGCGCTCGAGCGTGCAAAAGTACACGGAATCGATCAAGTATGTGTTTCACCAAAAGATTATGAGACAAGAGAAATATTTAATGAAGAACTGTTAAAAACGGTACGATCATTTTCACCGGATCTTATTGTACTTGCTGGATTTTTGGTAGTGATTCCACCAGCCATGATTCAGGAATATAAGAATCGAATGATTAACATTCATCCATCTTTGATTCCGGCTTTTTGCGGAAAAGGATTTTATGGATTGAAAGTACATGAAGCCGCGCTTAAAAGGGGTGTAAAAGTAGTAGGTGCTACCGTACATTTTGTAGACGAGGGGACAGATACGGGACCTATTATTTTACAAAAAGCAGTAGAAGTAGAGCAAGGTGATACACCAGAGAGTCTTCAGTTACGAGTGATGCAACAGGCAGAGTGGAAGATTTTGCCAGAAGCAATTGACTTGTTTGCAAGAGGAATGATTCAGGTGGTAGATGGAAAAGCAGTGATTCGCAAATAGAGGAGACTTACGATGAAAGTATTAATTGTTGGGAGTGGCGGAAGAGAACATGCCATTGCAGCAGGGGTTGCAAAAAGCAGAAACGTAGATGAAATTTATTGTGCACCAGGAAATGCAGGGATTGCAGAGTTTGCAAAATGCGTGGAAATTGGAGCTATGGAATTTGATAAATTAGTTTCTTTTGCAAAAGAGAAACAAGTTGATCTTGTAGTTGTAGGTATGGATGATCCACTTGTAGGCGGTTTGGTAGATTTACTAGAAGCGGAAGGGATTCGTACATTTGGTCCACGTAAAAATGCAGCAATTTTGGAAGGATCAAAAGCTTTTTCTAAGAACCTTATGAAAAAGTATCATATTCCTACAGCAGCTTATGAAACTTTTTCAGATGCAGAGGAAGCAATCGCGTATCTTAAAACAGCAAAATTTCCGATTGTACTAAAAGCCGATGGTCTTGCGCTTGGAAAAGGGGTATTAATTTGTAATACACTAGAGGAAGCAAAAGAAGGCGTAAAATCACTTATGCTAGACAAGAAATTTGGTTCTGCAGGAAATGAAATCGTGATTGAAGAATTTATGACAGGTAGAGAAGTTTCTGTACTTTCATTTGTGGATGGAAAAACTATAAAGACCATGACATCTGCACAAGATCATAAGCGAGCAGGGGACGGAGATACTGGACTAAATACAGGAGGAATGGGAACGTTTTCACCAAGTCCATTTTATACAAAGGAAGTAGAAGCGTTCTGTAATCAACATATCTATCAGGCAACGGTAGATGCAATGCGCCAAGAGGGCAGAGAATTTAAAGGTGTAATCTTCTTTGGACTTATGCTAACAGAAGAAGGACCAAAGGTGTTGGAATATAATGCTAGATTTGGAGATCCAGAAGCACAAGTAGTACTTCCACGTATGAAAAGTGATTTGGTAGAAGTTATGGAAGCTTGTATTGATGGTACACTTGATCAAGTAGATCTTCAATTTGAAGAGAATGCAGCAGTATGTGTTGTACTTGCATCGGATGGATATCCAGTGAGTTATGAAAAAGGATATCCAATTCAGGGACTTGAGAAGTTCAAAGATCAGGAGTCCTACTATTGTTTCCACGCTGGAACAGCTCTTAAAAATGGTCAGATTGTAACGAGTGGTGGACGTGTACTTGGTATTACAGCGAAGGGAAAAGATTTAAAAGAAGCGCGAGCAAATGCTTATGCTGCTACAGACTGGATACAGTTTGAAAATAAATATATGCGCCACGATATAGGAAAGGCTATAGATGAGGCATAATCTTTTGAAAAGCTGGCGCAGATAACAAGGAGGAGCGAATTGAAAGAATTATTAGAGCAAACGCTTCCGTTTTGGCCAGATCTTAAAAAAGAAGAACAAGACTTGCTTTTGAATCGAGTTTCAGAAAGTTTTCTTGAAAAGGGAGCCATGCTTCATTATGGAGGGAAGCAATGCGCAGGGGTTCAGATTATAAAAGAAGGACAAGCGAGAGTTTTTATCACATCACCATCGGGAGGAGAAATTACGTTGTTTCGCCTAGTAGATGGGGATGTGAGTATCTTAAGTGCTGCTTGTATGATGCGTGGCTTAGATATAGAACTTGATATGGAATTGGAAACGGATAGTGTAATCTGTACGATTCCAAAGCAAGTTTATAAAGAAATTAGCGATAATAATGTGAAAGTTAAGGATTATACGATGGAACTTCTATCAGAAAAATTTTCTGATATTATGTGGCTTTTTAATCAGTATGTGTTTTCTAATGTTGCGTCAAGGCTTGCGGATACACTTCTTGAACATCGTGCTTTGAGCGGAAGTGATCAGCTAAAAATAACGCACGATGCATTGGCAAGAGATCTTGGAACTGCACGAGAAGTGGTGACACGACTTTTAAAGCAGTTTCAAAAAGATGGAATGGTAAAAGTCTCTAGGGGGACAATTGAGATCTTAGATGTGAAAAAGTTAGGAAAAGTTTAGAGACATTGTGGATAACTATTTTTTC
>JARIEI010000124.1 GCA_029256845.1 Ruminococcus sp.
CAGGATGTTTCTGCTGTAGAGCATGTGATCTCTTATTTAATTTCTACAGGACAACTTACCACAGAAGAACTTGCTACATTTCGACCATCTGTATGCAATCGCTTGGACCGAAATACTAGTGGAATTCTAGCAGCAGGAAAAAGTCTTATTGGACTACAAGAACTAAGCCGGATGTTTAAAGATCGTTCGTTAGAAAAATATTATCTTACGATTGTAACAGGTAGAGTCGAAGAATCCTCTGTGATAAAAGGATACTTATCCAAAGATGATAAGACAAATAAAGTTACCATCTTAGAAAATCCAAAAGGGGATGCATCTATGATTGAAACGCGCTATCGTCCTATAAAAGTAGGAGAGCATTGTACTTTGTTAGAAGTGCATTTGATCACAGGAAAGACTCATCAGATCCGCGCACATCTTTCTTCGATAGGGCACCCAATCTATGGAGATTTCAAATACGGAGATGGAAGATTAAATGCAAGCTTAAAAGAGCGCTATGGGTTGAAACATCAACTTCTACATTCCTACCGTGTTGTTTTTCCAAAGCTTACAGGTGATCTTGCTTCTGTTTCAGAAAAAGAATTTCAAGCACCTCTTCCAAAACAATTTAGGAAAATCGCTAAAAACGAAGGGGTGTTATAGATGGCAACTTGGAATTCTAGAGGACTTCGAGGTTCCACATTAGAAGACCTGATCAATAGAACAAATGAGCGGTATGAAGAGATGGGATTGGCATTGATCCAGAAAATTCCAACTCCAATTACTCCAATTAAGATTGATAAAGAGAATCGACATATTACACTTGCCTATTTTGAAAAAATAAGTACAGTAGACTACATTGGAGCCGTTCAAGGGATTCCGGTTTGCTTTGACGCAAAAGAATGTAAAAGTGATACATTTCCACTTCAAAATATTCATGAACATCAGGTGACATTCATGGAAAAGTTTGAAAAACAGGAGGGAATCTCTTTTCTGATTATACACTATACAGAGAAAAATCTACTCTACTATATGCGTTTTGAAGAGCTAAAAAAATTTTGGGACAGAGCTTTGAATGATGGCAGAAAAAGTTTTCGATTTGATGAATTAACATCGGATTATTTTATGAAATTAAAAAATAACTGTTTTGTACCATATCTTGATTTTATTCAGAAGGATTTAGACACAAGACAATAAGTTACAGTAAACATACAATGATTGAATCATAGGGGAGGACATATGGAACATAAATTACACGCACCAGAAGGTGTAAAAGATCTTTACCCAGAAAAATGCGAGAAAAAAGCAATTCTTCGAGAATCACTTCTTGAAGTGATTCGTCGTTATGGTTATAAAGATATTGAGACACCAGAATTTGAATATATTGACCTTTTTCGGAAAGAAAAAGGGGGGATTTCCAATGGAGAATTGTATAAATTATTTGATAGACAGGGAAAATGTCTTGTTTTACGCCCAGACATCACCCCTTCTATTGCAAGAGCAGCTACAAGAATGGGGTCTTTAGAAAAATTTCCAGTTCGACTGTGCTATACCGGAAATACATTCATAAATCATTATGAATATCATGATTCTTCCAAAGAAAGTACGCAAATTGGGGCAGAGCAAATCGGAATTACATCAGAGGAAGCAGATGCAGAACTTTTAGCTATTGCAATAGATTGTTTGAAAAAAACGGAGTTAATCGATTTTAATGTTACAATTGGACATACAGACTTTATACGAAGTCTTTTAAAATCTGTAAAACTAAGCGGAGATATTCGAGAAGAAATTGAAGTTCTCTTACGTGGAAGAAATTATTTTGGATTGAATGAAATTCTTAGTACTCTTGATATTGATCCAACTATAAAGCGTATTTTTCACAAATTACCAAACCTTACAGGCAATATTTCTATATTAAAAGAAGCGGAAAAATACGTAGTGGACGATCGAGGCAAAAAAGCATTAGTTCGTTTGAAAAGAGTATATGATATATTGTCGCTTTATGGATGTGAACACTACGTTACATTCGATCTTGGAATGTACGGGGAACATTCGTATTACTCCGGAATTATTTTTCATGCGCATACATACCAAACAAAAAAAGTGATTATGCGAGGAGGAAGGTATGACCATTTACTTGGAAGACTTGGTAAAGCAGCACCTGCGGTAGGTTTTTCAATTATGATCGATGAACTTTTGTATGCATTAGAGAAACAAAAGGTTCCATTTGAAACCTCTTCAACGAATATGATTGTTTACAGTAAGGAACTTTTAAAAACAGCAATTTATTTTGCTACAAAATTAAGAGAAAACGGAAAATATATTGAGATGATTCAAATTTCAGGAACACATACCAAAGAAGATTATATAGCATATGCAAATCAAACACATGCCATGAGTCTGCTTTACATGAATGATGAAAATGTGATCAGTCTTACAAATCTTGAAACACAAACAGAAAAACTAATAGACATTTCTGATAAATTAAGCCTTATGTAAATGGGATGAAGGAGAAAACAATGAGTTATAAAAGACTGACACCGTGTATTTTTATAGAACAAGGAAAAGCAATTCGATGGTTTGATAATAAAGAAATTATTTCACAAGATGTGGTTGCGCTTGCAAAGCATTATTGCGAGAAGGGTGCAGATGAATTAATTGTATTTGATCTTTCCAATTCAGATGAGGACCACACAGTTGCCATCAATTTAATGAAAAAAATTACATGCAGCATTAGTATTCCGATGATTGCTGGAGGAAATATAAAAACGGAAGAAGATGTAAAAAGAATTCTTCACGCTGGTGCAAAACGTGCTATTTTAAATTTCTCAAAAGTGGCATCATTTGAACTGATTAAAACTGTTTCCGAAAAATTTGGTAGAGAACGTATTGCCGTATCATTAAATGATTTTGATACATTATTTAAACAGCAACATTTAATTGAAAATTACAGTTATGAAATTGTGTTTATGCACCGTCTTGATTTAAATTCTGTAGAGAATATTACGGAAATTCCGTGTATTGTTTTGACAGACACTATGAAACAGACAGAAATATTAAAGATATTAAAAAGTGATGGAGTAAAGGGTGTATCTGGACTTTACATTAGTCAAGAAAATATGGATTTTAATGCATTTAAAACCATTTGCGATGAAAATGGCATCCAAATGACTTCTTTTGAAAGTCAGATGGAATTTTCGGAATTTCAGTTAAATGAAGAGGGCTTACTTCCAGTTATTGCACAAGACTATAAAACAAATGAAGTTTTAATGTTAGGTTATATGAATAAAGAAGCCTTTGAGCATACAGTAAAAACAGGAAGAATGACCTATTACGATCGTTTGCTTAAAAAACAGAGGGTAAAAGGTATATCTTCTGGCGAATATCAGTATGTGAAGTCTTTAACAATCGATTGTAAGAAGCAAAATTTACTTGCAAAAGTTGCTCAAGTTGGATATGCATGTCATACGGAGCATTACAGTTGCTTTTACCAACCAATTGTCGGAGAAGATTTTGATTGTAAAGATTCTCTAGAAGTTTTAAAAACAGTTTACAAGACCATTGTTGATCAAAAGAAAAATCCAGTAGAAGGTTCTTATACGACGTCTTTGTTTGATAAAGGCGATGATAAAATTTTAAGAAAAATCGGTACGACTACAACAGAGGTTATGATTGCGACAAAAAATTCCAATGGAGGAGAAATAAAGCGTAATCTATCTGATCTTATGTATCATATTATTGTTTTAATGGTTGAAAAGGGAATTACTTGGGATGACCTTATAGAAGAATTTGAAAATCGATAAAAGTGTTGCGAAGGTTTTGACAAAGAGTTACAAATGATGCGAACTAATTTTCAGGCGCAATGACCTAAAGTATTGTAATGGGACTTCCTATCAGAGATTTTCAGTTCATAGTAATCTTTGAAGATCTTATTGTTTTTGACAACATTATGTGCTGCATCTATCATTCTACCATTGATAAACCAATGCTCGGAATGATCATAATGATGGAATTCAAAGAATTGACAATCAATTCCGTTTCAGATTCAACGTTATGAACTTGTCTATCCAGTAACTCAATCAATTCGATGGTTTGAGTTATCTGAGTGTAGATATAGAACTGTCGTTGTAGTCGACAGACTTCTCTGCCAGAATCCTTAATTCAGTCGCTATACTTGTCTTGCATTGACCGTAGCAGGAAACCTCAAGTAAGTGTGACAGATGGGTCAAGTGCATAGAAGGGATGTCAGCTGTTGAAGGAACTTCTTTAAGAACCGCATAGACAGATTTCTGATGGATACCAGATTTGAAAATATCGTAGTTCAGGGAATGCCTGATCAATAAAGTTTTAGCAATTATGTAAGTATCAACCTTATCTGTTTTCGTTTTGTGAATGTTGTTCTTTCGCATGGTAGATGTTTGGATAGGGGTTATGACACAAAACGTGTAATTACGTTGCAACATCTAGCTTATAAATGCCTCAGATAAAATCGTGGTAATACACTCCTTAAAGTAATTAGGCTACAGAATAATAATCTAAAGTCCACAACATATGAATGTATCATGTCACATTACTAAAAGAAAGGAAAATGTGATGTTTTAGTTTCTAAAAACATCATATAAGAAAATAAATGAATGAGAAATTAAACGATTTTTTAGCGTATGGGATGGATAGTAAAATTGAAAAAAAACAGATATATAATATGGATGGAGTCATTTCATTTATTACATTTTTGGTGTTTGTTATAAATGAAATATACGGTGGAGCTATGTGGGCAAGAGTTGGATGTGTACTTTTTCCACTGAGTTTTATAATATTTACATTCACAAGAAGAGATGTGACTGGGAAAAAAATATTTTGGATATACGGAATTTGGGGTATAGGATTTTCTATATTATTTGGAGTAATTGGTACAATATTTATGTTCCTTATTATTGATAAAAAATATTATATAACGTATTTAGGAATTATGGTAATCTTGTATATTATAGTGTTATGTATATATATATCAATGATATGTTATTTGATAAAAAAAGAAATATATAGTTCTAAATCATCTAAAAAATTGATGGGTGGGTGGTGTTTTCTATTATGTGGCATAGCAGGAATGTCTTTTGCAAAGATTTTAGGAATGAATACAAGCCAAGAAAAAATAATACAGATAGTCAGTGTTCTTTCATATCTAATATCACTGATTAGTGTTTTGGGATCTTTAAATATGATTAAATATTTTATGATAAAACGGAGAGAAAAAACGATTAGCAAATAAATTTAATGAGGAGTCTCTAATATAGTTTCCAATAATTTGAAAATATCAAATTTCATTTTTATCTGATTTGTATTAGAGTATAAATAGTAGAAGTTAAAATAAAAATTTGGAATCTGATATTTCAAGGTCAATGGAGTGGCGAACTGAAAGAAAAACTCATCATGGGACAGAAGGAATCCTATGGTTATGATAAGAAGGGACAATTGCTTAGTAAGCTTGATAAAGATGGGTACCTGACGAAGTATGCATATACAAAACAGGGAGATCTATCTGGAATCCAATATGCAGATGGAAGAGAAGTTAAGATGTCTTACCTATCCAGATGGAAAAACAGTCTTCTATGGTTATGATGAGCAGCTCCGTCTTTCCGAGTTAAAAGAAGGGGACAGCATCATCACCTATGGCTATGACCCTCTGGGCAGGCTGTGTGAAAAACAGTTCCCGAATGGAACAATGACCACCTATGCTTACGACAGAAAAGACCAGCTGACAGAACTGGTACATCGCGATAAAGAAGGCATCCTTGACCGTTATACCTATCTGTATGACCTTTTGGGAAACAAGACCGGCATTACAAAAGAGAGAAGAGGGGTAGAGCAGGAGAGCGGCAGTTATGCTTATGGCTATGATGCACTGGGCAGGCTTTCGGAAATCCAAAAGGACGGGCAGATGCAGACCCGGTATGGGTATGATGCCTTTGGAAACCGGACATGGAAAGAGGAAAGCGGGGAAAGGACTTCTTATCAGTACAATGCCCTGAACCAGATGGTAAGCGAAAGACAGGGAGGAATCCGAAGAGAGTATGGATATGATAAGAGAGGAAACTTAACGGGCATTCTTGAAAACGGGGCATGGAAGAAGCAGTATGTCTA
>JARIEI010000185.1 GCA_029256845.1 Ruminococcus sp.
TAGGACAAAGGTGGAAGTATGGTAACATACGCAGCTGATTGTTACTAATAGGTCGAGGGCATAACCAAGCAAGGTGATAGGAATGGATGTTAAAAACTTCTTTGTGTGTGGTTTTGAAGGTATATACTTTCAAATTTGGCCCGGTGGCTCAGTTGGTTAGAGCGCCGCCCTGTCACGGCGGAGGTCGAGAGTTCGAGTCTCTTCCGGGTCGTTTATATAATATGGGATCATAGCTCAGCTGGGAGAGCATCTGCCTTACAAGCAGAGGGTCATAGGTTCGAGTCCTATTGGTCCCACTTATATAATAATTATGGATGGGTTCCCGAGTGGCCAAAGGGGGCAGACTGTAAATCTGTTGGCAACGCCTTCGAAGGTTCGAATCCTTCTCCATCCACTAGATGTTTAATAACATCATTTTCTTAGGATTTGCCGATGTGGCTCAATTGGCAGAGCAGCTGATTTGTAATCAGCAGGTTATCGGTTCGAGTCCGATCATCGGCTTTATCTTTTGATAAGCAATTTCATATCGCGGGGTGGAGCAGTCTGGAAGCTCGTCGGGCTCATAACCCGAAGGTCGTAGGTTCAAATCCTGCCCCCGCAATTTAAGACATTTTGTCTTATGCCCAGATAGCTCAGTTGGTAGAGCAGAGGACTGAAAATCCTCGTGTCGCTGGTTCGATTCCGGCTCTGGGCATTTTCTATGTCACATAGGAAAAATTGAATAAGGGCGTGTAGCTCAGTTGGTAGAGCACTTGACTTTTAATCAAGTTGTCCGGGGTTCGAATCCCCGCACGCTCATGGAAGAATCAGAGAAATCTGGTTCTTTTTTTTTACAAAAGTTTAACATCGTGCTTGTAATTAAATCTATGTATTAATCTTTGTGCAAATAAAACAAAAATACATAGTCATTTTCTGTGCAAAGTAATGAAAAAAAAATAGGATATTGAAATTATTTTAGCGAAAAGATATGATACAATATATGTTATGTTTTATGAAAGATGCTTAAAACAAGGAGGACAGACGATGCGTAAAACATTAAGTAAAATTTTAAGCTTTTCAATGGCTGTTGTGGTAGGGACATCACTTTTGCCAGTCAGATCGTTTGCAGAAGAAACAACGGAAGGAGAGAGTGGTAATTTGTTAAGAATATGGTATGAACAGCCAGCACAAGATTGGGAAACAGAGGCCCTTGCCATCGGAAATGGTTACATGGGAGGGCTTGTATTTGGTGGAGTTACAGATGATAGGGTTCACATTAATGAAAAGACCGTTTGGAATGGAGGACCAATCAGCGGTGATGACTCTTATAATTATGGAAATACAAATCCAACAGAGACAGAAGAAGATCTTTCAAAGATTAAAAGTGATTTAGATGCCATTAGAAAGAAACTGGATGATAAATCAGAGTATGTGTTTGGATTTGACGAAGATTCTTACCAATCTCATGGAACAGACACTAAGGGAGAGGCCATGGATTGGCTTAATAAGTTAATGGGTAACTTAAATGGCTACGCTGCGCCACAAGATTATGCAGATTTACATATTTTAAGTGAAGGTGTTGATGAGGGAAAAGTAACGAATTATATTCGTGATCTTGATATGCGTACCGCTTTAGCTACGGTTAGTTATGATTATGAAGGAGTACATTATACTCGCGAATACTTCAATAGTTATCCAGATAATGTATTGGTGGTTCATTTGACTGCTGATCAAAAAGGAAAGATTAATGTATCTACATTTTTAGAAAATAAAGTCGGTGGTACAGGATACTCTAATGTGGTAGAGAATGATACAATCACAATGCGAGATGTATTAAAAAGTAACGGGTTAAAGACGGAAGCTCAGTTAAAAGTTCTTCATACAGGTGGAACATTAACTCCACAATCAGACAATGCAAGAATTACATTGTCTAATGCAGATGAAGCAACTTTAATTTTATCTTGTGGCACTGACTATAAGATGGAAACCCCATCATTTAGAGGAGAAGATCCACATCAAGCTGTGACAGACCGCGTTAATGCAGCAGCATCAAAGGGATATGAAGCAATCAAGAAAGATCATGTAGATGATCATTCCGCATTATTTTCTCGTATGGAATTAGGATTTAATGAAGAAATCCCACAGATTCCTACTGATCAGTTAATTCAAAAGTACCGAAACTTAGTAGAAGGAAATGGTGGGGAAGTTCCAACAGAAGCAGAACAGCGTGCGTTAGAAGTGATTTGTTATCAGTTTGGACGTTATTTAACCATTGCAGGCTCTAGAGAAGGAGCATTACCAACGAATCTTCAAGGTGTTTGGGGAGAAGATAGTTTTGCATGGGGTGGTGATTATCATTTTAACATTAACGTGCAGATGAACTATTGGCCAACTATGGCAAGCAATCTAGCAGAATGTATGCTCCCATATAATGAATACCTAGAAGCATTACGTCAACCAGGACGACAATCAGCAGCTTCAGCGTTTGGTATTAAGAGTAATGATGGTGAAGAAAATGGATGGTTAGTTGGATGCTTTAGTACCCCATATATGTTCTCAACCATGGGACAAAAAAATAATGCCGCTGGATGGAATCCAATTGGGTCTGCATGGGCGTTGTTAAATGAATATGAGTATTACTTATATACAGGAGATGTAGAATATTTACGAACATATATTTATCCTTCAATGAAAGAAGTTGCTAATTTCTGGAATGAAGCATTGTACTGGAGTGAATATCAGCAACGTTATGTATCAGCGCCTTCTTATTCTCCAGAGAATGGACCAATTGTAAATGGGGCTTCTTATGATCAACAATTTATTTGGCAACATTTTGAAAATACGATTCAAGCTGCAGAAATTCTAGGAGTAGATCAAGATTTAGTAGCACAGTGGAGAGAAAAACAAGAAAAATTGGATCCAGTTATTGTTGGAGATGATGGACAAGTTAAAGAGTGGTTTGAAGAAACGACTATTGGGAAAGCAAAGGCGGGAAATCTTGAAGAAATCGATATTCCACAGTGGAGACAAAGTTTAGGAGCTGCTAGCGGTGGAGTTCAGCCTCCACATCGTCATTTATCCCACTTAATGGCATTATATCCATGTAATATTATTAGCAAAGATAATCCAGAATATATGGATGCAGCAATGGTTTCTCTGAATGAAAGAGGACTTGATGCAACAGGTTGGTCTAAGGCGCATAAATTGAATTTGTGGGCTCGTACCGGACATTCTGAAGAGGCGTTTAAAATTGTGCAGTCTGCAGTAGGTGGAGGAAACTCAGGATTTTTGACAAATCTCTTCTCATCTCATGGAGGTGGAGCAAACTATAAAGAACATCCAATTTTTCAAATTGATGGAAATTATGGTTACACAGCCGGAGTTAATGAAATGTTGTTACAAAGTCAGTTGGGATATGTTCAGTTCTTACCAGCACTTCCAGAACAATGGAACACTGGATTTGTAAAAGGAATCGTTGCAAGAGGAAACTTTGTAATTGATATGGATTGGACAGATGGGGTTATGAATTCATTTAACGTTGTGTCACGTAATGGTGGAGAATTTATAGCAGAATATCCAGATCTTTCAACATATAAATTATTTGATTCAGAAGGAAATGAAATAGAAGTTCAGAAAATTACAAATGATAAGATTTCCTTCCAAACGCAACCAAATGAATCCTATGTTGTTTCTAATAAACCAGTAGAAAAAACATATAAAGTAACGGTTACAAAAACAGAGAATGGAAATGTAACTGTTCCACAAAGTGAGTACCCTGCAGGAAGCAATGTTGTTCTTACAACAGCTCCTAATGAAGGATATGTGGTAGATACTGTATCAGTAAAAACTACATCTGGAGAGACCGTGGAAGTTACATCACAAAATAATGGAAACTATAGCTTTTTAATGCCAGCAAGTGATGTAGAAGTAAATGTATCATTTAAGGCAAAAGATAAGCCGGTAGATCCAGATAAGCCAGT
>JARIEI010000048.1 GCA_029256845.1 Ruminococcus sp.
CGTTCTATATGGGCAAAAGATGCGCTTGCTTTACAAGAGCGTGTAGACAAGATTGCGGAAGCGGCGGCCATGATGACAGAAACACAGGTTGAAAAAAAATTTATTGATGGTTGTTCCAATACAGTCCCAAATGCTGTATTAGAAAAGCTTTTATGGGATAACTTTGAACAGCTTGGAGTACCTTCTTACACAGAAGAAGAAAAGAACTATGCGGAAGAAATAGTTCAATCTATAGAAGTAAAAAAGGAGAAACTTCCAGGGGATGCAACAGAAGAAAGTATAGAAATTTATGAGTTTGTAGATGAAAATTCTGAACATGGCACAAAGGTTCTAAATGATTTCCTAATTCCATACCATTATTCTATGAAAGCAGGAATGGGATCAACTGATGTAGGAGATGTTAGTTGGTGCGTTCCTACGGCCCAGATTAATACGGTTACATATCCGTCTGGAAGTCCAGGACATTCTTGGCAGAATGTATCTTGTGGAAAAAATTCTATAGCACATAAAGGAATGCTTCATGCAGGGAAAGTATTAGCATCAACAGCAATCGATCTTATTGAAAAACCAGAAATACTGGAAAAAGCAAAACAAGAACATCAAAAGATTACAGAACGATATGGGGGATATTTTTGTCCAATACCAAAAGAGGCAGTTCCTACCATACCGGGAGAAAAAATGTAAGGCATACCTATTGTAGATATGCCTTTTAAAATACAATCAATTTATAAAATTTCTTCTGGATATTCCACGCCTTCTGGAAGAGGATCCCATTCGTTTAATCCCAAGCTTTGACGAAATTTTGCCTGCTCCATTGTAAGGGGAAGAGGGTCATCTTGAAGATATTCCATTAGTTCATGAATACCTTCGCGCGTCACATTGTTTACTTTGAAAATTCGTTCGCAACCAACATTCTTCATCCACTGTTCTACCATGGGGATATTTGCATGTGGGGAGTCTGTTTTTGTAATAATTCCAATAATTGGGCGAAGAATAAAGGCATGAAGAGACGGGCTAAAAAGATTATAGGGCTCATTTGCTGCTTGCACAATTCCAATTACATCAGCTTCAAAAGAAAAACAAGCAAGCCCCACACTAAAGCGCTTAGACTCCGCATATTCGCCAGGGGAATCGATGGTGTCATCTTCCGTATTTGTATATTGTGTTTTTACGTAGTGTAATTCTTCCCCTTTTAGAGCTTGTGTTAAAGAAGTCTTTCCAGCTTCGCTTCGCCCCATTAAAAATAATTTTTTCATATGTCCATTCTTCCTCTTCCTCTAACTTTTATGGATCTGGCAAGTCTTAAAGCCAAGATCTTCACGGAAGAATCTCACCGTTTCTTCCACAGCAGTTTCTACATCGGAAAGACTGCCGGTAATAATCAAAGAACCACAAAAACGATCCATAAATCCGATTTCTATATTCCCACTTTTCATAGCGGTATCTGCAGCTACTACGACCGCTTCCCAAGGAGTTAATCGAATAAGACCAATGGATTCTCCCGTGTGGTCTTCTCCTTCATGTACACCGATATGAAGGCTGAGATTTTGGTATACACAAGTCTGTGAGCGACTAATAACATGTGCCATACAGACTTCTTTTCCAGGAACTCTAAGACGAGTTAAGCGAAGTTTTTTCCCTTTTAAATCTTCATAATCTTTATGAAACAGCTTTTCAAGTAGCTCTTCCTTTGTTAAATGTGTCATGAGTGTGCTCCCTATTTCTTTGTAATATCACAGACAACATATCCAAGTGAATCGCGGAAGAAATCTACAATTTCAGTCATGGCGGACATGACATCAGCAATTTCTCCAGTAATAATCAAAGTACCTGTAAAACGGTCTGCAAATCCAAGGTAAATATCTCCACTTTTCACTGCAATATCAGATGCGATAACAGCGGATTCTGGAGGGGTCATATTCATGATTCCAATTGCAGAAGCACTATAATCTAGTTGTGGATTTAATCCAAGTTTTTGATATATGATCGGAGCAGGACCACCCATGACATGAGCGAATGTAATTTCTTTTCCAGCAACGGTTTCCTGCACGATTCGAATTTGTTCTTCGTGTGTATCTGACATCAATCAGTACCTCTCTTTCACAGCATAAATAAATGATATCATTCAATAAATCAGACTATCATAAGTAAATCATACTATCTGAAAAAAAGGATGTCAAGAAAAGCTGGAAAAAGAGTAGTGTTAATCTTCTACTTCGAGTTCTTCTTCTGTTGCTACAGCCATATGT
>JARIEI010000104.1 GCA_029256845.1 Ruminococcus sp.
TTTCCGCTCTTTTTCTGCCCCGTCGCCACTTCATCTGTTTTCACATCTGATAGTTGTTCTTTTTTTAGAGCCTCAAGATAATCTGTATATCCGCCTTCATATTGTTTCAAACTACCATCCTCTTGAAATGCAAAAATACGTTCCACTACATTATCAAGAAAATAGCGATCATGAGATACCGTAATCACAATTCCGGGAAAACTATTTAAATAGTCTTCGAAAATCGTAAGCGTTGGAATATCCAAATCATTACATTCATCGATAAGAATACAGTTTGGTGCTTCTTGAAGTATTCCCAAAAGATAAAGTCGTTTCTTTTCGCCTCCTGAAAGTTTTTCAATTGGAGCATATTGCATATCCGGTGTAAACAAAAACCGCTCCAGCATCTGTGAAGCTGTAATTCTGCCCTGTTT
The DNA here is from genome assembly GCA_029256845.1 of Ruminococcus sp. Taxonomy (GTDB): domain Bacteria; phylum Bacillota; class Clostridia; order Lachnospirales; family Lachnospiraceae; genus JAHHTM01. The sequence goes on from JARIEI010000104.1 coordinate 414, forward strand.
GGTAGGAACATACTCCGCGATATCTTTTACATAATCTATCACTCGCATTCCTTCGTCCATTTTGGGAACTTCTTGTGCGAAATAACCAATTTTCACAGTTTCTCCAATTTCAATTTGCCCTTCGTCTGGTTTCACTTCTCCCGCGATCATTTTGATTAGGGTTGACTTTCCGCATCCATTTGGACCAATTATACCGACTCGTTGATTCTTTAAAACAATATAATTAAAATCTTTAATCAGCATTCTTCCGTCATAGCTTTTAGAAATGTGACTGAACTCAATTGTTTTCTTGCCCATTCTAGTCTCTATAGATTCCAATTCTACATTTTGCGTTTGGACTGGTGTTTTTCCATTTTTAAGTGCTTCTAATCGCTCTAGTCTTGCTCTTTGCTTTGTACTTCTTGCCTTACAACCGCGCTTTGCCCACTCTAATTCCATACGAAGCACACTTCTTCTTTTTCGATCACTGGCAAGAAGCATTTCTTCTCTTTGGGCCTTCATTTCAAGAAATTTGGAATAATTGGCTTCATAAGTATAAATTTTACCATAGCTCAATTCCAAGATTTTATTTGTAACCTTATCAAGGAAATAGCGATCATGCGTTACCATGAGAACCACTCCTTTGTATCGATTCAAATACTCTTCTAACCAATTCAGCATTTGTTCATCAAGATGATTGGTGGGCTCATCTAAAATCAAAATGTCCGTGTCTTCCAAAAGAATTTTTGCAAGGGCTGCTCTTTTTTTCTGTCCACCGGACAGATACTCTACAAATTGTTCGTGCTGGGTTAGCCCAAGTGTATTTAAAATACTTTTCGCCTTACTACGCATGGTCCAATCATCTGTCTTTTGGTTAGATAACACAAAATCTAGCACTGTCACTTCGTCTGGATATGATTGCGACTGCGGAAGATATCCCAACTTAACGCCATTTTGCATGATTACATTTCCCTGATCCGGTTCTTCTTGTCCCGCAATGATACGCAACAATGTCGTTTTCCCTGTACCATTGATTCCAACAATGCCGATTTTATCTCCTTCCTGAATCCCACAGGAAACATCATCAAAAATTATTTTTTCTCCATATATTTTACTGATATGCTCTAAATTGAGTATATTCATATTGAATAGTCCTCCCTTTTATCCAAAATGGTATGTATTTTTATTTTATATAGTTTATCATGTTTTTCTATTTCAGAAAAGTTTTCTTATCATTTTATGAATTTCCAATTGTCTTACTTGAGAAAAAAAGCAAAGCGTTGTACTATGTTATAGGTACTCTATTATTCATTAAGGAGGAACGATAATGAGTGACACAAAAAATTTAAATCCAGATTTTGCTCCTGACTTTGAAGTTACTTTTGAAGAAGAGCTGCCTGTCAACTATGACTTTGATTCTAACTCAAAGGAAGAAGATTATACAGAGCAGATCGATACGGGGCTTCTTAACAATCCATCCTTTCAAAATACTTATGATGAAGAGGATTACATAGACGAAGAGGATCATGACTATAACTATGAACACAGGCCAAGACCATATAAAGAAAAACGAGTTTACTCAAAATCAAAGAAAAAGAGACATCGATATGGTCCAAAAAACATTTATAAGAACGCTTATCGTGTTGTAAGATTTGTTTCCGCACTAATTACTGCCGGTACATTTTTCTTTCTTCTTTTTGAATTCTGGCGTGGATCCGCACCATATGGAGACTCACTTACTATGGTAACCGAGCAAAACTACACCCTTGCCGCATATTTAAGCTTTGCTTTTCTCATTTTACTTTATGAATTTTTTGTTTTCTTGTGGTCTCTTACAAAAGTAAAATTCAAAGTAGACGGAAAAACTTATCGAGAAGACCATGGTAGAGGTCTTACTTCCTTTATCTTTCTTTATATCGCCTCTTATATTTCATTTCTTTTGTGCAGCTTTCTTCCAGAGCACTTAGAGTTGGGAAGATATAATTTTCTAAATGGTTTAAAAGGTTCTTTGGATGTTTTCGGTTCTATGCATAACGTACTACTTGGACTTTGTGTAGCAGGAGTCGCATCCTGTATTGCCCGAAAACATATGTCATAATTTTACAAAAAGGTCTTGCAATACATTTATACTTGCAAGACTTTTTGTTGATTCTGTATCATTTTCTGGTTTTCTTTTCATAAAAAAAC
>JARIEI010000061.1 GCA_029256845.1 Ruminococcus sp.
ATGCTTTCCTGATTTTTGTTTTTAGGATAAAAATAGTTAATCTTCGTCGTCTGTTTGCACATTGTAAGTGGCTCTTTTACGGGCCATTTCATCACTGGCAAGATATTCGTCATAAGTTGTGATTTTATCGATTAATTTACCGCCAGGTACAATTTCCATAATACGATTTGCTGTTGTTTGAACAATCTGATGGTCACGAGAAGAGAAAAGAAGTACTCCGGAAAATTTAATCATTCCATTATTTAATGCGGTAATAGATTCCATGTCAAGATGGTTTGTAGGTTCATCAAATAGAAGAACATTTGCTCCGGAAATCATCATTTTGGAAAGAAGACATCGAACTTTCTCTCCTCCTGAAAGTACTTTTAAGCGCTTCACACCATCTTCGCCTGCGAAGAGCATTCTTCCAAGAAATCCACGTACATACGTTGCATCCTTGTTTTCAGAATACTGAGTGAGCCATTCCGTAATCGTGTAATCGTTATCAAATTCCCCACCAAAATCTTTTGGAAAATAAGCCTGAGAAGTAGTGATTCCCCACTTATAGGTTCCCTCATCTGGTTCCATTTCTCCAATTAAAATTTTAAAAAGTACAGTTTTCGCAAGTTCGTTACTACCTACAAGAGCTACTTTATCATCGTGTCCTAGTGTGAAAGAAATATTGTCTAAGATTTTTTCGCCATCAATTGTTTTGGAAAGTCCTTCAACACAAAGTACTTCGTTTCCAATGTCACGATTTGGGCGAAAATCAATGTAAGGGTATTTTCTACTGGAAGGTTTAATCTCATCCAATTCAATCTTTTCAAGAGCTTTCTTTCTAGAGGTTGCCTGCTTCGATTTTGAAGCGTTAGCGCTAAAGCGAGAAATGAATTCTTGAAGTTCTTTGATTTTTTCTTCTTTTTTCTTATTCGCTTCTTTCATTTGGCGAATAAGAAGCTGGCTTGACTCATACCAGAAGTCATAGTTTCCAGCATACAGTTGGATCTTTCCGTAATCAATATCTGCGATTTGTGTGCAAACTTTATTTAAGAAGTAACGGTCATGTGATACAACAATGACTGTATTCTCGAAGTTGATAAGGAATTCTTCCAACCAAGCGATAGCATCTAAATCAAGATGGTTTGTAGGCTCGTCGAGAAGAAGAATGTCAGGATTTCCAAAAAGAGCTTGCGCAAGAAGGACTTTCACTTTTTCGGCTCCTGTCAAATCGCGTAAATATTTGTAATGAAGTTCTGTGCTGATTCCAAGCCCGTTTAAGAGGTTAGCGGCATCTGATTCTGCTTCCCATCCGTTCATAGTGGCGAATTCAGCTTCTAGTTCACTTGCTTTAATTCCGTCTTCGTCTGTGAAATCTTCTTTTGCATAGATTTCATCTTTTTCCTGCATGATTTCGTAAAGTCTGGCGTTCCCCATAATAACAGTATCAAGAACAACGCAGTCGTCATATTTGTAATGATCCTGCTGTAAGAAAGAAAGACGCTCTCCAGGTGTGATTACAACTTCTCCTTGTGTTGGTTCAAGTTGTCCAGATAAAATTTTCAGGAAGGTTGATTTTCCAGCACCATTGGCACCAATCATACCATAGCAGTTTCCTTCTGTAAATTTAATATTAACGTCTTCGAATAACGCTTTTTTTCCAACGCGCAGTGTTACATTATTTGCACTGATCATGTTAAATTCTCCTTTTATAGTTGATGTTGCTTATTGTTCAAGAATTATCTTAACAGACACAAGTCTAAATGGCAAGGATTCCTGCTGTTTTAGAAAAAATTAAGGAGTTTTTAGTTTCGAAATATGTGGAATCGTCGTATAATAATACGTAACAGTAAAATTAGGAGGAGGATTTCTTGGACAAGATGATAGTCGAATATACACAAAATAGAGAATTATCCTGGTTGAGATTCAATCAGCGTGTCTTGGAAGAGGCACAGGATGAAAGTATTCCACTGTTAGAACGTATGAAATTTGTAGCCATTTTTACAAGTAATCTAGATGAATTCTTTATGATTAGAGTTGGAAGTCTTTACGATATGGCAGCAATGGATGATACAGCAGTTGATCGGCGTTCTGGTATGACGCCATCTCAGCAATTAAATGCAATTTACAGTGCGGTTGCACCATTATATAAAGAAAGAGATAAGACATATGCACAGATCAAGAAAAAAATGAGTCCATATGGAATATGTGGATTGGATTTTAAAGAGTTAGAACCACAAGAAAAAAAGTATGTGAAAAACTACTTTATGGAACAAATTCTTCCGATTCTTTCACCACAGATTGTGGATGCAAATCATCCATTTCCACATCTTTTGAATAAGGAAATCTATGTGGTTGCAAATTTAAAAATTGAAAATAGAACGATGCTTGGAATTGTTCCGGTGCCACAGTTTGTTTCAGATATTTTATATTTGCCAGGTCAGGGATTACGATATATTCGCATGGAAAAAGTGATTATGGAGTATTTGGAAAAGGTTTTTGAACGCTATGAAGTTTCAGATAAAAATTACATTTGTGTTACAAGAAATGCGGACGTTTCCCCAGATGATGAGGCATATGCAGACAACGATGACTTTCGATTTGTAATGCGAGAAACCCTTCATAAACGAACACGTATGGCTGCTGTTAGACTTGAAACAGCACGTGATCTAGATAAGAAGATGGAAACGTATTTTTGTGAGAAATTTAAAATTACACCAAAGTGTATTTTTCGTACAAAAATGCCGATGAAATTAACATATATTTTTTCCATAGCAGATAAAGTTCCTGCCCAGTTAAAACGTGATCTTTCCTACCCGGTTTTTGCACCACAACCATCGTTACAAATAGGCGATACGAAAATCATGTCACAACTGAATCGACAAGATGCATTGCTATTTTATCCGTATGAAAGTATGGAACCGTTTTTACAGTTATTAAAGGAAGCATCCGTTGACCCAAATGTGCTTACGATTAAGATTACCATCTATCGATTGGCGAACAAAGCAAGATTGGTAGAATATCTATGTGCAGCAGCAGAAAATGGAAAAGAAGTCACCGTTCTTATTGAACTTCGAGCAAGATTTGATGAGCAAAATAATATAGAATGGTCAGAGCGAATGGAAGAAGCAGGATGCCGTGTGATTTATGGATTCGAAGGCTACAAAGTGCATTCAAAAATTTGTCTTATCACCTATAAAAGTAAAAATGAGATTAAATATATTACCCAGATAGGTACCGGAAATTACAATGAAAAGACAGCAAAAATGTACACGGATTTTTCGCTTATGACAGCAGATAAATCAATTGGTGAAGATGCGGCAGTCTTTTTTACAAATATGTCGATTGGAAATCTAGATGGAAGATACAAAAATCTAATTGTATCACCAACCAGCTTAAAAGAAAAAGTGTTACAGCTTATGGATGAAGAAATAAAAAAGGGGAAACAAGGGCGAATCATCATGAAAATGAATTCTGTTACGGATCAAGAATTTATAAAAAAAACAGCGGAAGCATCCAAAGCAGGAGTAAAGATTGATCTAATAGTAAGAGGAATTTGTTGTATTTTGCCTGGAATTCAAGGACAGACAGAAAATCTTACGGTGACAAGCATTGTAGGACGGTATTTGGAGCATCCAAGAGTCTTTGCTTTTGGAAAGGGAGAGGATGCAAAGATCTACATTGGTTCTGCAGATATGATGACAAGAAATACGGAGAAGCGTGTTGAGGTGGCTTGTCCTATTTACGATAAGAAAATAAAAGAACGCCTCTTGCATTGTTTGGATGTGATGCTCCAAGACAATGTAAAGGCAAGAGTGATGCAAAGTGACGGTACTTACAAAAGAAAACCACAAGGGGAAAGAAGCATAAATTCCCAAGAAGTGTTTATGGAAGAAGCACTTCGAGCAAATGCATCAAAAAAAGTAGAGAAAAAGCTGACATTAATGGAGCGGATAAAAAGGGTTTTTCGTTGATTTTTAGATGAAAATTGTATATGATAGAAAATGTTTCGCCAGAAACAAGATGTCATGCAAGTGACGGAGTAGGAGGAGAAAATGAAAAAGGTGACAAAGCAAAGCTTTGGAATTACAAAAGATGGGAAAGAAGCTCATTTATATACATTGGAAAATTCGAAAGGAATGAAAATATCAATGACTGATTATGGTGCAGCATTGGTAAGTGTTCAAGTTAAAGATGCGCAAGGAAAGTTAAGAGATGTGGTAACAGGGTATGACGCAGTTTCCGGATACGAAGATGGAACAGCCTCCTTTGGAGCTCCAGTTGGAAGATGTGCGAATCGTATAGCAGGTGCATCTTTTGCATTAAATGGCCAAACATATGAGTTGGAAAAAAATGAAAGAAAAAAAAATAATCTTCATAGTGGAAATAATTTTTACAACAAACGCTTTTGGAAGGCGGAAGAAGATGAAACAAAGGTAACGTTTATTTTACATAGTCCACATATGGATCAGGGATTTCCTGGAAGCTTGGATATGTATGTTACCTACGAATTAACAGAGGAAAACGAAGTTAAGATTCATTATCATGCAGTTCCGGATAAAGATACTATTATCAATATGACAAACCACAGTTATTTTAACTTAAATGGTCATCAAAGTGGTGAAATTACAGAGCATTCACTATGGATTGACTCTGATTACTTTACAAGAGCAGATGAAGAGTCTATTCCTACAGGAGAATTGATAGAAGTTGCAGGGACACCTATGGACTTTCGAACATTTACACGCATTGGGGAAAATATAGATGCAGATTATGAAGCAACAATATTAGGCTGTGGATATGACCATAACTGGGTTTTAAAAAATGAAGGAATGTTGGAGAAAGTAGCTGAAGTAAAAGGAGATCAGTCTAAGATTGTGATGGATATTTTTACGGATCTTCCAGGAATACAAGTTTATACAGCAAATTTCTTAGAGGCGGAGAAAGGAAAAGAGGATTGCGTCTATGAAAGAAGAACATCTGTATGCTTTGAAACGCAATATTTTCCAGATGCCATCCATCATGATAATTTTATAAGTCCGGTTTGTAAGGAAAATCAAAATTATGATACGACAACGGTATTCCGTTTTCGGATAGAAAAATAAGGTAACAGAAAGTTTATGGGAAAGTCGGTTTATATTGCGGAGAAGCCAAGTGTGGCTCAGGAATTCGCAAAAGCATTAAAATTAAATACAAAGCGTCAAGATGGATTTTTGGAATCAGAGGATGCAATTGTGACATGGTGTGTTGGACATTTGGTTACGATGAGCTATCCGGAGGTTTATGATCCGTCTTTGAAGCGGTGGAGTTTACAAACACTCCCCTTTTTGCCCAAAGAATTTAAATATGAAGTAATTCAAGATGTTTCCAAGCAATTTGGAATTGTAAAAAAAATATTGACACGTGAGGATGTAGATACGATTTATGTGTGTACAGACTCAGGAAGAGAGGGAGAGTACATTTACCGCTTGGTAGAACAAGAAGCACACGTAGAAGGGAAAGTTCGAAAAAGAGTTTGGATTGATTCTCAGACGGAAGAAGAAATTTTAAGAGGAATCAAAGAAGCAAAGGATTTATCAGAATACGATTCCTTAAGTGATTCGGCGTATTTACGGGCGAAAGAAGATTATCTGATGGGAATTAATTTTTCACGCCTCCTTACATTAAAATACGGGGAAAGCGTTTCGAATTATCTTCACACAAAGTATGCTTCTATTTCGGTGGGAAGAGTGATGACTTGCGTGCTTGGGATGGTTGTAAGAAGAGAAAGAGAAATACGAGAATTTGTAAAAACTCCTTTTTACCGAGTGGTTTCTACCATCGCGACAGGGGAAAAGACCTTCGAAGGAGAGTGGAAAGTTACACCACAGTCAAAGTATGCTCAATCGTTAGAATTGTATAAAGAAAATGGATTTAAAAACCGAGAAAAAGCGGAAGAATTGATTTCATATTTAAATGGTGAGTCGCCACTGCTTGGTCAGATTACAGCAATTGAAAAAAAGAAAGAAAAGAAAAATCCACCATTGCTTTACAATTTAGCAGAGTTACAAAATGAGTGTTCCAAGAGGTTTAAAATTAGCCCAGATGAAACCCTTCGAATTGTGCAGGAATTATACGAGAAGAAACTTGTAACTTATCCAAGAACGGATGCAAGGGTGCTTTCCACTGCTGTTGCAAAAGAAATTTCAAAAAATTTAAATGGACTTATGAGTTATCAACCAGTGGTTCCTTATTTAAAAGAAATTGTTTCTTTTGGGAGTCACAAAGGGTTGGCTAAAACTAGATACGTAAACGACAAGCAAATTACAGATCACTATGCAATTATACCAACCGGACAAGGGGTCGGTGCATTAAAATCAGTGTCTCCATTGGGTGCAAAAGTTTACGATTGTATCGTAAGACGATTTTTATGTATTTTTTATCCTGCAGCTGTTTACCAAAAGATTTCTGTAGTGACAAAGGTGCGTACAGAGAGTTTTTATTCTAATTTTAAAATTCTTGCAGAAGAAGGATTTTTAAAAGTATTAGGAGAGAATGGAACACAAAATACAGAGCGGGAGTTTTTTGAGCAGGTTCAAACATTAAAAAAAGGAATGCAACTGTCCATCCAAAAGTTAGAAATCAAGGAGGGGGAAACATCTCCACCAAAACGTTATAATTCTGGTTCTATTATTCTTGCAATGGAAAACGCAGGTCAGTTAATTGAGGACGAAGAATTAAGAGCTCAGATCAAAGGCAGTGGAATCGGGACAAGTGCCACAAGAGCAGGAATCCTAAAAAAATTAGTCCAGATTCGTTATTTGGAATTGAATAAAAAAACACAAGTAATTACACCATCTCTTTTAGGAGAAATGGTATTTGATGTGGTGGCACATTCTATTCGTTCGCTCTTAAATCCAGAGTTGACAGCAAGTTGGGAAAAAGGACTTAATTATGTGGCGGAAGGTCAGATTACTGCAGAAGAATATATGAATAAACTGACCAGATTTGTAGAAGGACATACCAATAACGTAAAGATTTTAAATAACCAGTTCCAATTAAGAACATTGTATGATCATTCTGCCCAATATTATAAAAAGGCGCAGGTAACAGGAAAGAAGAAAAATAGCAGAAAGGAAAAATAAAATGACAGATATTACAGTAAAAGAATTATATACACTAGAAGAGACCATAGCAAAAGAGTTGTTTGAAGGAGTCACATACCCATGGGAAGTACTTTCAAAGATTAGTAATTTTATTATAAAATTAGGCTCCACATTAAGTGAAGAAGAATATGAAAAAATAGGAGAAGATGTTTGGGTTGCACGTTCTGCATCAGTTGCACCAACAGCGTATATTCATGGCCCTGCAATTATCGGAAAAAATGCAGAAATACGACATTGTGCGTTTATCAGAGGCAATGCAATTGTTGGAGAGGGAGCAGTTGTAGGTAATTCTACAGAACTTAAAAATGTAATTCTTTTTAATAAAGTTCAAGTTCCTCATTACAATTATGTAGGAGACTCTATTCTTGGATACAAAGCACATATGGGTGCTGGATCGATTACTTCAAATGTGAAATCTGATAAAAAATTAGTGGTTGTAAAAACAAAAGAGGGAAACATTGAAACAGGAATAAAAAAATTTGGAGCAATGATTGGCGATGAAGTAGAGGTAGGATGTGGAAGTATTTTAAATCCGGGAACAGTGGTTGGAAAATGCTCTAATATTTATCCACTTTCTTCTGTACGTGGATGTATTCCATCTCATTCTATCTACAAAAAGCAGGGAGAAATTGTTCTGAAAGTGGAAGAATAATCATAAAAGTCGGCAGAATAAAAATTCTGTCGATTTTTATTTTAAAAATATAGAATGTATGTTAAAATAAGATATCCATTCATCAAATCAAATCTATTCGTTCTATATCAAATCAAGGCAGATCGCTAAAGAACGCAAATGAACAGTAAAAAAGATAGGTCGTGATGCGTATGTATGCATAAACAAAAAGAAAAAAACAGTTGACAATTCAATGTAAGTATACTACTATAATAACCATGATAGCCGAACAGTTGTTCGGGTTTAAAAAAGGAGATTGTTTCGATGGCGAATAATAATGAAGAGAAAAAGAAAGCGCTGGATGCAGCGATTGCGAAATTAGAGAAAGATTTTGGAAAAGGAGCAGTGATGAAGCTTGGAGATCCGGGCGCAACTGTAGCAGTGGAGACTGTTCCTACAGGCTGTTTGAGTTTGGATCTTGCTCTTGGACTTGGTGGGGTGCCTAAGGGACGTGTTATTGAAGTTTATGGACCAGAATCAAGTGGTAAAACTACGGTTACATTGCATATGATTGCAGAAGTGCAAAAAAGAGGAGGAATTGCAGGGTTTATTGATGCGGAGCATGCGTTAGATCCTGTTTATGCAAAGAGCATTGGAGTAGACATTGATGAACTCTACATTTCACAGCCAGATAGTGGAGATCAAGCATTAGAGATTGCAGAGACGATGGTTCGATCTGGTGCGATGGACATTATTGTTATTGACTCAGTTGCAGCATTGGTTCCACGTCAAGAGATTGAAGGTGACATGGGAGACAGCCATGTTGGTCTACAAGCAAGATTGATGTCACAAGCACTTAGAAAATTAACCCCTGTCATTAGTAAATCCAACTGTGTTGTTATTTTTATTAATCAACTTCGTGAGAAAGTAGGCGTGATGTTTGGAAATCCAGAGACAACTACAGGTGGACGTGCCCTTAAGTTCTATGCATCTGTACGTATGGATGTTAGACGAATAGAAACATTAAAACAAAATGGTGAGATGGTGGGAAATCGTACTCGTATCAAGATTGTAAAAAACAAAATAGCACCACCATTTAAAGAAGCGGAATTTGATATTATGTTCGGGAAGGGCATTTCCAAAGAAGGAGATATCCTCGATCTTGCTGTATCCATCGACGCAGTGAAAAAAAGCGGTGCGTGGTATGCATACGAAGGAGAAAAGATTGGACAGGGAAGAGAAAATGCAAAAACATATTTGACTGAACATCCAGAATTAATGGAAGAATTGGATCAAAAAGTAAGAGCACATTATCACATGGGCGAAGAGAAAGAAGATACAGTTCCAGAGGAGTTAAGGCTTACCAAAAAGCTTGAAAATAAAGCAGACGAACAGTAGGTAGAATTATGCTGGTTACAAAAATAGAACCTGTTACAAAAACAAAATTTAAAGTATTTTTAGAGGAAGAGTTCGCCTTTGTTTTATACAAGGGCGAACTTGCCCGTTATGGAATAAAAGAAGGGGCGATTCTTCAAGAAAAGGTATATAATGAGATATTAAACACAGTGCTCTTAAAACGCGCAAAGTTAAGGGCCATGCATTTGCTTGAAATGCAAGATCGAACATGGTCTCAATTGGAAGAAAAATTGCAGCAGAATTTATATCCAGATGAAATTGTAAAAAAGGCAATGGAATATGTGAAGTCATTTGGATATATAGATGACCATCGCTATGCTGTGAATTTTATAAAATCAAGGCAAAGTTCTAAGAGTAAGAGAGAAATTGAGGCGTTGCTTCGCCAAAAAGGAATTTCAAAAGAGCAATTAGAATTAGCAATAGAAGAGTGTTATGACAAGCACGAAGAAAAAGAGGCAATCAAGAAACTTTTGAACAAAAAAAGAGTGGATTTTGAAACAATATCAGAGGAAGAATTGAAGAAAATATACGGATATTTGGCGAGAAAAGGTTTTCGGTATGAAGATATCCGTCAGGTGATACAAGATTGTAGGGAGAATGCTTGACATAATTGTGAAAACAGTATAAAATTTAACTGTTGTATTGCAAAATACATAAAAAGAAAATTGAATAAGGAGGTGCTCCTGTGCTGAATATTATTATTTGCATAGCCCTCGCTATTATAGCTTCTGTTATCACTTATTTTGTAACAGTTTCCACGCTGAAAAAAAATGCTGATTCTAAGATTGGCAATGTGGAAGCAAGAGCAAGAGAGATAATTGACGATGCTGTAAAGACAGCTGAGACGAAAAAGAAGGAAGCTCTTTTAGAAGTGAAAGAAGAGTCCATTCGGACAAAAAATGAGCTGGAAAAAGAGTCCAAAGAAAGAAGGTCTGAGCTGCAGCGTTACGAAAAGAGAGTTCTTGCCAAAGAGGAATCTGTTGACAAGCGATCTGAGGCAATTGAGCAACGTGAAGTGAAGTTTACTGCAAAAGAAGAGCAGCTAAAGCAGCGAGAAGCTAAGGTTGAAGAACTTAGCCAAAAAAGAGTACAGGAACTAGAAAGAATCTCAGGACTTACCTCCGAACAAGCAAAAGAATATCTGTTGAAAACTGTTGAAGATGATGTAAAGCATGATACCGCAAAGATGGTACGTGAGTTGGAGGCGCAAGCAAAGAGTGAAGCTGATAAAAAAGCAAAAGAATATGTTGTTGGCGCAATTCAAAGATGTGCAGCGGATCATGTCGCTGAAACGACGATTTCTGTAGTACAGCTCCCAAGTGATGAGATGAAAGGACGCATTATTGGTCGAGAGGGAAGAAATATTAGAACGCTCGAAACATTAACAGGTGTGGAACTTATCATTGATGATACACCGGAAGCTGTTGTTTTGTCTGGATTTGATCCGATCAGAAGAGAGATTGCAAGAATTGCTCTTGAACGTTTAATCGTTGATGGTCGTATCCATCCTGCCAGAATTGAAGAGATGGTGGAAAAAGCACAAAAAGAAGTGGAAACAATGATCAGAGAAGAAGGGGAAGCGGCAGCAATCGAAGTTGGTGTTCCTGGAATCCATCCAGAACTTATTCGTCTTTTGGGTCGTATGAAGTTTAGAACAAGCTATGGACAAAATGCGTTGAAGCATTCTATTGAAGTGGCACAGTTATCTGGACTTCTTGCAGGAGAGATTGGGCTTGATGTAAGAATGGCGAAACGAGCTGGTCTTCTTCACGATATTGGAAAATCCATTGATCATGATGTGGAAGGGTCTCATATTCAGATTGGTTCAGATCTTTGTAGAAAATATAAAGAATCTGCTACAGTCATCAATGCAGTAGAGGCGCATCATGGAGATGTAGAACCGCAGACATTGATCGCGTGTGTGGTACAAGCGGCTGATACGATTTCGGCTGCAAGACCAGGTGCAAGAAGAGAAACAATTGAAACATACACAAACAGATTAAAACAATTAGAAGAAATTTCGAACCAGTTTAAAGGGGTTGAAAAATCTTTTGCTATTCAAGCAGGTAGAGAGATTCGAGTAATGGTAGTTCCGGAACAAGTATCGGATGATGATATGGTACTTATGGCCAGAGAGATTGCGAAACAGATAGAATTTGAGTTGGAATATCCAGGTCAGATTAAAGTAAATGTGATTCGCGAATCACGAGTTACAGATTACGCAAAATAAAACAGTTGAGCTGTCGCTTTTAAGCGGCAGCTCTTTGCATATAGGAAAGGAGACAGGGAAGATATGGGCGAGCACATTAAAAGAATAAAAAGAGAGTTGAAATTTAAGGGTAAAATATTAGATTTTTATCAAGATACAATGGAAGTGAATCAAGATCACACCGTTGTGTGGGATTTTATTTCTCACAAGGGTGCAGCAGCAGTAGTTCCGGTAACTGACGATGGGAAAATTTTAATGGTGAGACAATATAGAAATGCATTGGAACGATATACATTGGAAATACCAGCCGGAGCATTAGATGCAGTAGACGAACCAGGAAAAACCTGTGCGTCCAGGGAATTAGAAGAAGAAACAGGATTTCGAAGTGAGCACTTGGAGTGGCTGATTACACTAAGGACTACGGTTGCATTTTGTAACGAGAAGATTGAAGTTTATGTGGCAACAAATTTGATTCCATCTAAGCAAAATTTAGATGAAGATGAATTTATAGACCTAAAAGCATATACGATAGAAGAATTAAAAGAAAAGATTTTTTCAGGAGAGATTGAAGATGCAAAAACCATTTCTGCACTTCTTGCATATGATGCGAAGTTTGGAAAAAGAGCATAAATAAATGTGTCTGGCATATAATGAAATATCTTAACGATAGGAGGAATGTCTGTGAAGATACTTCATTCAAAAAGACAGTTAGCTGCTCTTTATATGCTAGGTTTTTTTATAGGAATTGCATACGTTAATTTTCTTGTAAA
>JARIEI010000005.1 GCA_029256845.1 Ruminococcus sp.
ATTCTTATAACAGGAAGATACGTTTTTAAATCGAACATGGAAATCCTTTTTACTTTTTCGGATAGTTGTGTCAACTTTTCAAAAAGAAATTCCATCGAAAGTGAAGGACCACTTAAAAATGAATATATCTTCTGCTTTCCATATGCAATCGTCATTCTTGAATACTCTGATTCATACGCAAATAACGGCAATACATTTTCCTCATCTTTCGTAATAGAAACCCCAACCTCTTCTGCACTTTTTGCCTCTTCGAATATTTTTTCCGCTTCTTCTTTTTCTGTAATTTCCTTAAAGAAATCTTCTACTTTATTTACTGTTGTCTCAACATCAAAACGGCCCAATAAATTTTTAAATTGAAGTCTCATAAAATAATCATGTGCTTCTTTCGTATATGGGTTTCCATGCTTTGCATGTTCTATATCAAATTCAATATCCGCATCCGTATCAATCGTAGCAAGCGTCTTACTCATGCATGCCTGCTCCCAAAACTCCTGGAGGTTCTTGCTGGCTCTTGGCGGCTTTAATTCTGCCACATGTTCATAGGCGTTCTCAATGGTTCCATATTGCGCAATGATTTTAGTGGCTGTCTTTTCCCCAATTCCTGGTACTCCCGGGATATTATCTGATGCATCCCCCATAAGTGCTTTTACATCGATGAATTCTGTTGGTGTAACGCCATATTTTTCTTTCACATCACTGGCATAATAATCTTCCACCTCTGTTCTACCTTGCTTTGTTTTTGGAATGCGAATCTTAATATGTTCCGTTGCAAGCTGAAGGGTATCTCGATCTCCTGAAATAATCGATACATCCATTCCCATCGATTCACATCTTTTTGAAATGGTTCCAAGAAGATCATCCGCTTCCAGTCCTGCTTTTTCTATCGTCGCAATATTCATGGCTTTTAAAACTTCTTTGATAACCGGAACTTGCTGACGAAGTTCCTCTGCCATTGGTTTTCTAGTTCCTTTATACTGTTCATACATCTTGTGGCGAAAAGTCGGCGCATGTACATCAAAGGTAACTGTAAGATATTCTGGCTTTTCTTCGTCTAATATTTTAAATAAAATATTCAAAAAACCATAGATAGCATTTGTATGAAGACCTTCTGAATTTGTCAAATCCGGCACCCCATAAAAAGCCCTATTTAATATGCTATGTCCATCAATTAAAACTATTTTTTCACTCATTTTATTTCCACGTCCTAATTTGTTATTTCTACAATTATTTTTCTACAATAAAAAAACATACATACATCAAAGTATACACTAATTTGTTGCTTTTTAAAAGGCATTTTTTATGATATTATGATAGAAACAATACTCTTTAGAAAGGATCTGTCTTATTATAATAAGGCGTTTCAATATTATGGACGGAATTATTTTTGATGTAGATGGAACATTATGGGATTCCACTGATACGGTTGCAAAGTCATGGAATCAAGCAATTTTAGATCATTCTGATTTAGATCTCCATGTAGATGGAGCTCTTTTAAAAAACTTGTTTGGCCTTCCGATGGATCAACTATATGATGCACTATTTCCTATGCTTTCTTCGGACAAAAGATGGGAACTTGGCACCCATTGTTTTGATTACGAACACGAATACTTAAAGACACAACCCGGTGTTCTTTATTCTAATGTAGAAGCTACTTTAAAAGTACTTTCTCAAAAGACAAATCTTTATATTGTTAGTAACTGTCAATGCGGGTACATTGAATTATTGCTTCAAGGATGCAATCTTTCGAATTATTTTCAAGATCACTTATGTTTTGGAGACACTGGAACTTCAAAAGGCCAGACAATCTTAAAGCTTATGGAAAAGAATCACTTAAGAGATGTCGTATATATTGGCGATACTACTGGAGACTTTGAAGCATGTAAAGAAGCAGGCATTCCGTTTATCTATGCTTCTTATGGATTTGGTTCTGTTGAAAATGCTCCAAGATCAATTTCACAGTTTTGTGAGCTTCTTCAATTTTTTCCATAATCATCTCATAATTTGGAGGGATTAAAATGATACATCGTTTAATGTATATAGAACGAAAAACCGGATATTCGGATGATGGCCCTGCATGGATAGGGTATGTTAAAACATCAAAAAGCAAGAAAACAATTTATTTTAATGACCATGCCTTTCAGAAATATATTGGCACTTATTCAAACTACATTGATATTGAAAATGGGGATGAATATTGGATCTCTGGATGCAAAAAACGAGAGAGTAACCGACATTGGGCGGGGCACGGTAAAATAATGATCGACCGTAGAGCAATTGATGAATATCTTTCCTTAATTGGCGAAAAACAATTGCCTCTAAACCTTTTTGAAGTAATCGACTTGGAGGATAAATTTCCTATTGAACGGGTAAGATCAATATTGAATTGTTCAAAATAATTTGTTTGATCTGCCCTTTTCACAAACGCCAAGAAACTCTATCATATTTCGGTTACGCATCCAATTTTGAATAATATATCTAGGATTATCGCTGTCTTTGATTTTGGCGATATCTGTCAAGCTGATGTAATCATCTCGATTCTGTTTCCACTGGACATTGATTGGGGTTCCTTTTACAATCATTTGTTCCATTACTATGCTCTCCTTAGAAATATAATCGAATCCACCTATCATTTTTTCTAATTAAAATAGCGAAGTGCTTATCGTAACACTTCGCCGAAAGCCTAATCGGTTTGAGCATGATATGCTTGATTAGGTCTGTTTTAACATTATATGCATTCTAATTGATTTTAAACACTCAAATGTGCCTTCCAATCTATTGGCATATTCATTGCTGTAAGACTGAGCACACTACTATTATTCTGAATCAACTTATCTAATTCATTAACAAATAACATCCATTCTTCATCAGATGATCTCAGATATTTCATTGCCAGTAAAATCTGATATAAACCATTATGTACTGGTAAAGGTGTTACTTTATCAGCATCTAGAATCTCCGGCGTAGTATGTATTGTCCGATTATATATCCTGGAATTATGAGCACACATATTTCTTAATATAGAAACAGCCTGCACCCAAGAAGCAAACATTTTCTGAGATGGATTTGCTAAATTTCTCTTTTTAGAAGTATATTGATAGTTGGATGCCAACATCGAATATGCACTGCCTATACCTGTTTTCAGATTTTTAATTATCTTTGATAACGTTCCAAAGGAAAGAACTTCTACTACTGCCCATACAGGTACTTCGCCCTCATGATTATCAAAATTATGTTTAATAAACACATCGTTAGAACGAGCAATTTCTGATGCTATCGTAGAAATATTCTGCCAATACATCTTTTTTTCTTTAAAAATCGATGAGTCCTGCAAAATCAGTGCATCACCATAGACAAGCAATGCCTCTACCACTCGTACTCTCAGAGCAACTTCAATCTTTGAAATCATCGAAAAAATTAAAGTAGATAATTCTTGATCAAATTGATACAATTTTATAATATCTTCAAACTTAGTCCCAGGAACATATTTTTTAGTAGAATTATCATATAAGTGGAATGAGTACCCTCGCAAGCGATAAAACCCAATGGATTTTAATGCGTCTTCTACATCTTCCCGTGAAGTAATTGTCATTCCTGCATCAATATAAGATTGTACTTGTTGTGCAATTGTTAATATTTGTTTTGGATACTGATACATAAAACACCCCATAAATGAAAAAGTCCCACCGGGTTGCGCATGAAAATCAGAGGCGTGGTGGGTTCTGTTAATGTCATTATACATCTTTCATTGAATCTGTCAAGATTCTTTTTCAAAGTAGATAGAGTAAACTTATTGTCAGTTGGGAATAGTTAGAGATATCCTAAGAT
>JARIEI010000105.1 GCA_029256845.1 Ruminococcus sp.
GCAGCCTGAGCAGCAGCAAGTCTAGCGATTGGCACACGGAATGGTGAGCAAGATACATAATCAAGTCCGATTTCGTTACAGAACTCAACTGAGTATGGATCTCCACCGTGCTCTCCACAGATACCAATATGAAGTTTTGGATTAACTGGTTTTCCAAGTTTGATAGCTGTTTCCATAAGTTTACCAACACCATTACGGTCGATCTTAGCAAATGGATCGTTTTCAAAGATCTTAGCGTCATAGTATGCATCTAAGAACTTACCAGCATCATCACGAGAGAATCCAAATGTCATCTGTGTTAAGTCGTTTGTACCGAAGCAGAAGAAGTCTGCCTCTGCAGCGATCTCATCAGCTGTAAGAGCAGCTCTTGGGATCTCGATCATTGTACCAACTTCATATTTAAGGTCGATTCCAGCTGCTGCGATTTCTTCATCAGCTGTCTCAACTACGAATTTCTTAACGTATTTAAGCTCTTTGATATCTCCAACAAGTGGGATCATGATTTCTGGGCAGATTGTCCAGTCAGCATGTGCTTTCTGTACGTTGATAGCTGCACGGATAACAGCTCTTGTCTGCATCTTAGCAATTTCTGGATATGTAACTGCAAGACGGCATCCACGATGTCCCATCATTGGGTTGAATTCATGAAGAGAATCAATGATTGCTTTGATCTGCTCTACAGTTTTACCTTGAGCATCTGCAAGTTTCTTGATGTCTTCTTCTGTTGTTGGAACGAACTCATGAAGTGGTGGATCCAAGAAACGGATTGTAACTGGATTTCCTTCAAGAGCTTCGTAAAGAGCTTCGAAGTCTGCCTGCTGTACAGGAAGGATCTTAGCAAGTGCTGCTTCTCTTTCCTCTACTGTATCAGAACAAATCATTTCACGGAATGCATCGATTCTGTCTCCTTCGAAGAACATATGCTCTGTACGGCAAAGACCGATACCTTCTGCACCAAGCTCACGAGCTTTCTTAGCATCTGCTGGTGTATCAGCATTTGTACGAACTTTAAGTGTTCTGTATTTGTCAGCCCATCCCATGATTCTTCCGAATTCACCAGCGATTGTAGCGTCTACAGTTTTGATAACTCCATCATAGATGTTACCTGTTGATCCATCAAGAGAAATGAAATCTCCTTCGTGATATTCTTTTCCAGCAAGTGTAAATTTCTTGTTGGCTTCATCCATTGTGATATCTCCGCATCCAGATACGCAGCATCTACCCATTCCACGTGCAACAACGGCAGCGTGAGATGTCATACCACCACGAACTGTAAGGATACCTTGAGCAGCTTTCATACCTTCGATATCTTCTGGAGATGTTTCAAGACGAACAAGAACAACTTTTTCACCGTTAGCAGCCCAGTTTTTAGCGTCTTCAGCTGTAAATACAACTTTACCGCAAGCAGCTCCTGGAGATGCACCAAGTGCTTTTCCTACTGGTACAGCAGCTTTTAATGCAGCAGCATCGAACTGTGGGTGAAGAAGTGTATCTAAGTTTCTAGGCTCGATCATTGCAACAGCCTTTTCTTCTGTGATCATTCCTTCATCTACTAAATCACAAGCGATCTTAAGAGCAGCTGGAGCTGTTCTCTTACCATTACGTGTCTGTAACATGTAAAGGTGTTTATCTTCAATTGTGAATTCCATATCCTGCATATCTCTGTAGTGATTTTCCAATTTGTTGCAGATTCCTACGAACTGATCGTAAACTTCTGGCATAACTTCTTTTAACTGGTCAATCTTTTGTGGTGTACGAACACCAGCAACAACGTCTTCACCTTGAGCGTTCATAAGGAACTCACCCATAAGTTTTTTCTCACCTGTAGCTGGGTCACGTGTAAATGCAACACCTGTACCAGATGTTTCACCCATGTTACCGAATGCCATCATCTGTACGTTAACAGCTGTTCCCCAAGAATATGGGATATCGTTATCACGACGATATACGTTAGCTCTTGGGTTGTCCCATGAACGGAATACAGCTTTGATAGCTCCCATAAGCTGTTCTTTTGGATCTGTTGGGAATTCAACACCAATTTTTTCTTTATATTCTGCTTTGAACTGACTTGCAAGTTCTTTTAAGTCCTCAGCTGTTAAATCAACATCCTGAGTAACTCCTTTTTCTTCTTTCATTTTGTCGATAAGTTCTTCAAAATATTTCTTACCAACTTCCATAACTACATCTGAATACATCTGGATGAATCTTCTGTAGCAATCCCATGCCCAACGTGGATTTCCTGATTTTTTAGAAAGTACTTCAACTACTTCTTCATTTAATCCAAGGTTAAGGATTGTATCCATCATACCTGGCATAGAAGCACGTGCTCCTGAACGAACAGATACGAGAAGTGGATTTTCTTTGTCACCGAATTTCTTTCCAGTAACAACTTCCATTTTTGCGATCGCATCCATGATCTGATCCATGATTTCGTCGTTGATTTTTTGTCCATCTTCGTAGTACTGTGTACAAGCTTCTGTTGTAATTGTGAAGCCCTGTGGTACTGGAAGACCTAAGTTTGTCATTTCTGCAAGGTTCGCCCCTTTACCACCGAGAAGATTTCTCATGGTAGCGTCACCTTCTGTGAACATATAAACCCATTTTGCCATGTTTAATGACCTCCTAATTTATCATTATTATTGCATTAAGTCACATAATATATTCTAATTGTTTTGCAGGATGTAGTCAAGTATTTTACAGACTTTTCTACATTCTTTGTGCTTTTAAAATCTATTTCATATCTTTTAAAAATGCACAATATGCACGATATGCTTCATAAACATCTGCTTTGCTTGAAACTTCCCATGGTGCATGCATACATAATAGCGCAACTCCACCATCGATTACTTCCATTCCAAACTGTGCAAGAATGTATGCGATTGTTCCGCCACCACCAACATCGATCTTGCCCATTTCTGTCATTTGGAACGCAACATCATGTTTTCCAAACACATTTCTGATCTTCGCAATATACTCTGCATTGGCATCATTTGATCCACTTTTTCCTCTTGATCCAGTATGCTTATTGATCACAATACCTTTTCCAAAAAATGCAGAAGATTTTTTATCATAAGCTTCTGGATACATTGGATCATATGCTGCACTTACGTCAGAAGAAATCATTGTAGAGTTTGCCATTATATGACGAAGTTTTAACTCTGAAAATTGTCCGCACTTATCAAGAAGTTCTGCAACTGCATTTTCAAAGAAACGTGAATGCATTCCTGTTGCTCCTACACTTCCAATCTCCTCTTTATCTACAAGAATACAACAAGAAGTACGTTTTACATCAGGCACCTCAAACATCGCTGCCAAAGATGTGTAAGCACACACTCTGTCATCTTGTCCATATGCCATGATCATACTTCTATCAAATCCTAGATCTCTTGCCTTTCCAGCAGGTACAACTTCAAGTTCTGCTGACATGAAATCTTCTTTTTCCATTCCGTAAGTTTCTTTTAATAACTTGGCAATCTGCGTAGCAACTGCATCTTTTTCTTCACCCTTTAATGGTCTATTTCCAACTAAGAGATCAAGATTTTCTCCTTCTACAACAACAGACGCATTTTTTTCTAACTGTTTTGCTGAAAGATGTACCAAAAGATCTGTAACTGTAAATACTGGATCGTTTTCATTTTCACCGATGGAGATGTTCATTTTTGTACCATCTTTTTTATCGACTACTCCGTGAATTGCAAGCGGAAGCGTTACCCACTGATATTTTTTGATTCCGCCATAGTAATGCGTGTCAAAATATGCAAATCCACTGTCCTCGTATAATGGATTTTGTTTCAAGTCCATACGTGGAGAGTCAATGTGAGCGCCTAAAACATTCATACCATTTTCCAATGCTTCTTCTCCAACATTGAAAAGTGCAATTGATTTGTCCATCCAAGGCACATATACCTTATCTCCTGCCTTTACGGTTTCAACCGTACTTAAATCTTTATATCCTTGTTCTTTAGCAAGGCGAATAATCTCAGCAACACACTCTCTTTCTGTTTTTCCAGCATCCAAAAAATCTTTGTAAGAAGAAGTCACTTTGTCAAGTTCTTCTAACTGTTCATTTGTGTACACTTCCCATAATGTCTTTTCCATTGTAAATCCTCCTTAAGTATATTTATTTTAAAAAAGGGGGAATCTTTTTATAAGATTTTCCCCCTGATTGTACGAAACCTCTATCTTTTTAGAATCTAATTTTTTCTTCAAAGTATGCTTTAAGGTCTTCAATTTTAATTCTTTCCTGCTGCATCGTATCTCTATCTCGTACGGTTACTGCTCCATCTTCTTCAGAGTCAAAATCATATGTTACACAGAATGGAGTTCCAATCTCGTCCTGACGACGATAACGTTTTCCAATGTTACCACGATCATCAAATTCACAATTGTACAATTTAGAAAGTTCTTCCCATACTTTCTGTGCACCATCGTTTAATTTCTTTGATAGTGGAAGGACACCAATTTTAACTGGTGCAAGTGCTGGATGGAAATGCATAACAGTACGTGTATCTCCACCTTCTAATTCCTCTTCGTCATATGCACTGCAAAGGAATGCAAGAACCATACGGTCCGCTCCCAATGATGGTTCGATTACGTATGGAATGTATTTTTCTTTCTTCTCATCATCAAAATATGTCATATCTTGTTTTGAAACATTCTGATGCTGTGTAAGGTCATAATCTGTACGATCTGCAATTCCCCAGAGTTCTCCCCAACCAAATGGGAACTTAAACTCAAAGTCTGTAGTAGCCTTGCTGTAGAAGCACAATTCTTCTGCATCATGGTCACGATATCTTACTTCGTCGTCTTTTAGTCCAAGAGAATGTAACCAATCCAAACAGAACTGTTTCCAATATGCAAACCACTCAAGGTCTGTTCCTGGTTCACAGAAAAATTCAAGTTCCATCTGCTCAAACTCTCTTGTACGGAATGTAAAGTTACCTGGTGTAATCTCATTACGGAATGATTTACCAATCTGAGCAATACCAAATGGAATTTTCTTTCTTGATGTTCTCTGAACGTTTTTAAAGTTTACAAAAATACCTTGTGCTGTCTCTGGTCTTAAGTATACTGTATTTTTTGCATCTTCTGTAACGCCCTGGAATGTTTTAAACATCAGGTTAAACTGACGGATATCTGTAAAATTATGTTTTCCACAAGATGGACATGGAATGCTATGTTCTTCTATGAACTCTGTCATTTTTTCCTGAGACCAAGAATCAACAGCACCTTCTAGTTCAATATTGTTTTCTGCACAGAAATCTTCAATCAGCTTATCCGCACGAAAACGCTCATGGCACTCACGACAGTCCATAAGTGGATCTGCAAATCCGCCAAGATGTCCAGATGCCACCCATGTCTGTGGGTTCATAAGGATTGCACAGTCAACGCCTACATTGTAAGGAGACTCCTGTACAAATTTCTGCCACCATGCTTTTTTAACATTATTTTTTAACTCTACACCAAGATTTCCATAATCCCAAGTATTTGCAAGACCTCCATAGATCTCACTTCCTGGATATACGAATCCACGTGATTTTGCAAGAGCCACAATTTTATCCATAGTCTTTTCAGCCATATAAACAATTCCTCTCATTTCTATTTTCATCTCAATTGTAAACTATTATACTGTTTCTTGTGTGTTTTTTCAAGTAAATCCCTTATTCTGACAAAGTTTCCAATATTTCTAGCGATTTAAACCTGTGATCTACATAAATTTGTCGATATCGATCTAGAATTTTCATAAGTTGGATTCGCACGTTCTCTGTGACATTAAAGGTATATAACTTTTCAATTTCTGTACTTTTTATATATTGCATACTGTACAATGTGGACTGTTCTAAACGAATCCCGTCAATCACTCCATGGTTGCATTCGTCGCAAACAAGCCCACCTTTATTGACACTAAAAACTTTTGCTCTCTTTTGATCACCGCAAATAACACATCGAAAAACCTCTGGTCCTTCTCCCATAATATAATAGGTTTTCAACTCAAAGATACAACGAACAAGTTGATTCGGAATATGAGTATTTGTCAATGCACGCATAGACTGATATAGTAATTTAAGCATGTTTCTTTCATCTATATTTTCTCTCGTATAATAATTTGCAAACTCTAGAAAATAAAAGCCATAATATGCCCCTACCACATCATTTCTAAGTTCTGAAAAATAGTTTATTACTTCTACAGACTGAATGGTATAGGAATTTCTTCCTTCATAAATTGTAAATTTTCCAAACGTAAACGGGTTCACCACCCCTACAAGATGACTATTTGGCCTTCTAGCCCCTTTTGCAAAGGCTGATATTTTCCCTTGTTCTTTTGTCAATATTACAATCCGTCTGTCATACTCTCCTATGGGCGTTGCTGACAAAACCATTCCCGTCAGTACTATCTGATTCACTACAATTTGCTCCTGTATCTTCTGTTTTTCCTTGAGATTGTGTTGTATAATTTATATTTTTGTATCCTAGATAATCTTCTATCTTCCCAGTAGATACAAACTGCTGCCAGTATTTTTCTTTCATCAGATCACCTCTTCTTCTGTTCTAATACTAGGTTCTCCGATTCCTACTGCCAGTATACCTTTCTTTTATCTTTCTTCGTCTCTATATCCAAAATTCTTCATCATAAAATCACTGTCACGCCAGTTCTTCTGCACTTTTACCCACAATTTTAAATTCACTTTACAATCCAAAAGTCTTTCAATTTCATAACGTGCTGTGCTACCAATCTTTTTCAACATAGAACCTTGTTTTCCAATAATAATTCCTTTATGAGAATCTCTTTCGCAGATAATCGTCGCATCAATATGCATCACTCTTCTTTCCATCTTCATTCGGTCGATGGCTACTGCAATCCCATGTGGAATTTCTTCTTGAAGGCAATGAAGCGCTTTTTCTCTTATAAGTTCTGCAACAATTTGACGCTCTGGCTGATCTGTAATCGTATCTTCATCATAGAATTGTGGTCCATATGGAAGATATTGCATGATTACTTTTACAAGTTCATCTGTATTATCTCCATTTCTTGCAGAAACTGGAACAATTGCCGCAAAATCACATTTATTTTTATATGCATCAATAAAAGAAAATACTTCTTCCTTTTTCACCATATCAATCTTGTTGATCACAAGCACAACTGGAGTTTTTACTCGATTTAATTTCTCGATGATATGCTGTTCCCCTGCGCCAATAAATGTAGATGGTTCCACAAGCCACAACACAACATCTACTTCATTTAATGTTTTCTCTGCGACATTCACCATATATTCGCCGAGTTTGTTTTTTGCTTTGTGAATTCCTGGTGTATCCACAAATATGATCTGACCTTCTTCCGTAGTCAAAACTGTTTGGATTCTATTTCTTGTCGTTTGTGGTTTGTTTGATGTGATGGCTATTTTCTGCCCAATCAGCTGATTCATAAGGGTAGACTTCCCTACATTTGGACGTCCAATTAATGTCACAAAACCTGATTTAAAATTATTATTCATGAATTCTCCTTTGTTAAAATAATGGTTTCACTTCTAAAAACAGTTCTTTTTCTTCCTCTATCTTGTCTTCACCACCAATTACACACAATAAATCGGCTGCTAACACTGCTTTTACAATCTTAGATAATGCGCGAATATCTTCTTGTGTTGCATTCAAAATTTGCAAGCGCTCTTTTCGAATCATGTCCATAGAAACACGATTCATATAGAGATTCATAGAGCGATCCCCTGCAATGGACGGAGTCATTGGACGATCAATATTACTCATTGTTCCAATAATATATTTGGTCATATCTCGTTCTGACACTGTGAAGTTTTCGAGATACTCCACAACCCCTTCGTATATCTCATTTGTTTTCCCAAGATTTGGATCACGGTAGGACATAAAATAAGCCTCTCCCAAACGGTTAAAACTACTCATACATCCATAAGCGCCACCTTTTACACGTACATTTTGCCACAAATAGTCATAGCTTAAAATCACCTTCAAGATTTGCAGTGCTCCATGATATTCTTCTCCTCGATCTAAGAAGTTTCCAACTCTGGCAACATACTGTACTTTCGATGACGTTTTAAAGCCTTCATTTTTCTTTGTGCAATGAAGCACGCATGGCGTATACTCTTTCTTAGATTGTTTCAAAAGCGCATTCGAAAGTTCCCGTAAAGATGGTCTAAACATTTCTAATCCTTCTTTGGTTGCTGTAAAACTTACTAGAAGGTTATCCACACAAAAGATAGAATTTGCAAGTTCTTTCAACACTTTCACGATTTTATCCTTGTTTTCTTCAAAATGATCATCCAAATCTTTTAAGTGGTGGTAAAAACTAATTCCTTCAATATCGTCTTTGAATTTTGCCAGCGGAGATTCGTAAGAAAGTGCACGAAGTGCTGCCGCTGTGTGACCAGAAGATAGAAAATGCGCCTGTAGCTTTGACACAAGCATGGAAATAATTTCTTTGATTCGTTTGGTATCCTCTAATTTGGATTGGGTGAGAATTTCGCTCATCATCTGAAGTAAAATGTCCATCTTCGGATACAATGCTTTTCCTTTGATCTCAAAAGTCGTACGGAACTCTTTTTCTTTTGCTTTATTCACATCTGCATAAAGTTCGATGGATGTTCCAATCCCTCCTGTGTGAACATTGATTTCATTAAACAACTCGCTATATTCATAATTATTTGTATCAATAATCCCTAAAACAGCTTGTAAGATTCCAGCATATACGAGTTGTTCTTCTGGTATATTTGATAAGTCGAACATCAAGGTTGCATATCCAATTCCATTGGTATCAATCTCATGGAAGATTGTTTTCACTCCATCCATATCCACTTCTTCGTTATAGAAAGCCGCTGGTTCTTTAGAAAGATCTTCGCGCTCTAACACAGGAATCTTCTCCAAATCATCCAAGGAATCTTCACTTTCCTGATAAGCAATCAATTGTTTTGTATCTTCACATAATTTGTGAATCTCTTCTTTCGAAAGTTTTGCCTTGTATGCCTGCAGTTTCTCATCCAATTCCTTATCAAGTCGTGCAGAACGACCTTTTTCCGGTTTCACAACAACAATTGCACCGTGTGTGTTATCTAGAAGATATGTTTGAATCAATTCTTCAAAATACCCTGTATCAATCTGCTTTTTCAAGAAATCAAACACTGGAAGTGCCTGCATATGAATAAATGGTTTTTCTTCATCATATAGCCAGCTATCAAAAACTTGAAGTCCATACATAAGTCCTTTTGGGAAGTTTCCAAAATCAGCTTCTCGGAATCTAAATTCATGATAATTAATTCCTGCTTCCAATGATTTTTTATTAATTCCATTCTTTACAAGATTTGTAAGTGTATCTTCGATTACTTGAATGAATGTAGCTTTTTGGTCTACATCTGCATTTTTTGCAATAACGGAAAAAATAGGTTGTTTGATTCCATTGTCGTAATATCCTGAGATATCTTTTCCAATTCCTGCATCCATTAGCGCTTTCTTAAGAGGAGCCCCTGGTGCTGATAAAAGTGCATATTCCAATATTTCAAATGCAAAATAGAGCTTTTCATCTAGGCTTGTACCTACCACTTTATTGTAGGATAAATAGGAATTATTTTCTTCCGGCTCATCATTCGAAATGGAGTAAGGAATTTCAACTTCTTTCATCTGTTGAAATGGTTTTTGTGTTTTGATCTCAGAATCCATTTCTTTTTTCTCAAATTTGCTTAAATATTCCTGATCTAACCAACGAAGTTTTTCTTCCATATCCATGTTTCCATAGAGATAAATATAACTATTAGATGGATGATAGTACCGTCTGTGAAAATCAAGAAACTGCTCATAGGTCAATTCTGGAATCACCTCTGGATCTCCGCCTGATTCATAAGAATACGCTGTATCTGGAAATAAAGAGCTTTGAATCACACG
>JARIEI010000020.1 GCA_029256845.1 Ruminococcus sp.
GATAATGATATAAAAGGATTAAGTAATGGACTTCGTTTTGTTCTTGGTTCTGGCGATTTACAAGCATTGGAAAAAATCGGTATCACGGTTTCTTCTACGGCATCAGACAATGGAAAACTTACTCTTGATGAGGCGAAATTCAAAGCAGCGTTGGCATCAGATCCAGAAGGTGTGAAAAATCTATTTACGAAAGAATTGAAAAAAGACGAGGCAGGCAATGTGATCCAGACCAATGGTATTGCAACGAATATGAAAAATGTACTGGATAAATATGCAAAGACAATTGGAGAGCCAAAAGGAATTTTGATTCGTCGAGCTGGCTCAATTAAATCACCTGCTACAGTAATGCAGAATGAGCTTCAAAAGAAAATTGATGAAGTTGATAAGAGGATTTCTACACTTCAAAGTACATTAAAGAGAGAACAAGACCGTTACATTCGCCAGTTTACAACATTGGAGAGTTTGATTGCACAAATGAATAGCCAAAGTAATGCATTAAGTCAATTTGGCGCAAATTTCTAGAGGCATAAAGAAGGGAAATTATTATGTATCAAAATGGATATCAGCAGTACAAAGCACAGTCGGTATCAACAATGACTAAGGGAGAGATGTTATTACTGCTTTATGATGAACTCATTAAACGATTAAAAAGAGCGGAGATTGCGATTTCGGAAGAAGCCTATGAAAGTTTTGAACAATCCGTGACTCGTTCTAAGGAAATTGTGCAGTATTTAAATGATACGCTCGATAACTCCTATGAAATAAGTAAAGAACTTCATCGTTTGTACGAATTCTTTTTGTTTGAACTTAGTCGACTTCAAGCGTCTAGAAATCAGGAAATTATTGAAGAATTAAAGCCATTGATTTTGGAATTAAGAGGAGCATTTGCAGAGGCAGAGAAGACAGCAGGTTTGTAAAACAGGAGAGAATATATGACACAGAGGCAGGAACTGACAGAAGAAATCCTCAAACGTATGCAAAAAAAATACAAAGGTTTATTAGAAATTGAGAGGATTACCAAAGAATTGGGAGAACTTCTATCAACGGATGACAGAGAGTCAGTGCAGTTGTTACTGAATATGAGAGAAGAAGAAATTGAATCAGTCAGAAGAGAAGATGTGGCATTGCGAGAGTTTCTAAGCCTTCTCGATTCTGATCAGAGAATGTATTTTGCCAATTTAATGAATGGAAAAGAAGATGCAACTGCAGAAGATTTTTTAGAAGAAAAGATTCTTCAAGTAGGGACACAGACTCGGAATGTGTGTGATAAGACGGTAGCATTGGATAAAATTTTAAGTATAAAAATCGCAGGAAAAGAGTCGTTTTATCAAAAATAAAATCTAATAAAATAAGAGGATGGAAAATAAGGTGTTCCATCCTCTTATTTTGTGGCGGGAGGTTTTGATTACTTTATGTTAATCTTCCATAAAGGACCGCCAGCTTTGGCATCAAAGTCTAATTCACTAAGAATATCTTTAATTTCCCAAGGAATTTGAGAATTATTAATGTCGTTAGAGTCTGCAATACGAACAGTAGAGCCAGACCAGTAATTAGCAATGATAATAAAATGTCCGGTAGAGGTAAGGTGACCAGGACCCATAAGTGCGACAAAAATGGAGCCACTTTTTAGCGCTTGAATGATCCCTTCTTCGGTGTAGTCAGTAAAGGGTTCTGCAGAGAGACCGAAGTACTTGCATCCTTCAGGAATGAGTGCATGCATAGAGCCAGAACCAGAAATCCAATAATGATGCTCTCTTGCCCAATGAGCCATCTGATCCGGAGAAATCGCCTGATTTGTAAAGCTGGAAACTAGCATGGAAAGAACGGTAGGGCCACATCCATAAGAAGCGATGGAATCAGAGCCACCATAAATAACGCTACCCCAACGGATATCATTTTGGTTGTAATAAGTTAATAACCCTATACTACTTGGAATAACAAGGGTATAAATCCCATCTTCAAACACTGGAGTTGGAATCTGGTGAGTGGTCATGGATACAGCATCTTCTAATGTTGTTGATGGTAATTTAATCGAGGCGGCTTTATCAGAAATAGAATCTTTCGATGAGATCGCAAAATAGTAAACAGAAAGTGCGACAACAACAATTCCAATCAAAGCAAGTAATTTTTTTTTCACGAAACATTCCTCCTAGGTAAGTATTCTAGTTGACGATTTTTGTAGAAAACAGTATAGTAACAATATAACATATAAAATGGCAAATGTAAAAGTGTTCAAGGAAATAAGAGAATGGAAATCATTTTTGATCATGTAAGCAAAATTTTTGATAATCAAATTGCACTAGAGGATGTCTCTTTTGAAATAGAGCAAGGAGAATTTGTTTTTATTATTGGAAAAAGTGGCGCAGGGAAAAGCACCTTATTGAAATTAATTCTAAAGCAAGAAGAGGTCACTTCAGGTGAGATTCGTGTGCAAGGACAGTCACTAAAAGAAATTACTCCAAAGGAGATTCCGTATCTTCGGAGAAAAATCGGCTATATGTCACCAGATGTTGGATTATTAAAAGATAGAAATGTTTATGAAAATTTGGATCTGGCAATGGTGGCAGTTGGAGCAAGGAAAAAATACGCACGTCGTGAGATTTCAAGAGTATTGAGCGTTGTGGGGTTAGCCGATAAAGCAAAAGCAGAAGTAGGAGATCTTTCAGGTGGAGAGTATGCAAGAATTTTGCTGGCAAGAGCTTTGCTGGTTCGTCCACAGATTTTAATTGCAGATGAACCTACGGCAAACTTAGATTCAGATGCAGCTTGGGATTTAATGTTGTTGCTGAATGAAATCAATCATAGAGGAATTACGGTAGTCGTAGCAAGCCATGCCAGAGAGTTGGTCACAGTTATGAAAAAAAGGGTGATTACGCTAGTTTTGGGAGCTCTTGTTTCAGATGAGAAGAATGCAATATACGATCAAAAGGCTGTGGATATTTTTGAAGAAAGAAAAATATTACATAAAAGAGAAAAATAAAGGAAAGAGGGAATCTTAAGATGAAAAAAATGAAAATTGGGCAAAAGATCTTCGCAGGTTTTGTAATTGCCAGTCTTGTAACACTAATGTTAGTGATCATGGCAATTGTATCTATTGGTGGCGTAGGACAACTTACGGAAGACATGTACGAAGGGCCTTTTGCAAGCGCGACAAAGTCAGAGGAGTATTTAAGGTATTTGAATGAAAATGAATCCTTATTTTATCGTGCAGTGCTGGAAAAAAATATTACGAAGTATGAAGGAGAGTTAAAGCAGATTTCGGAGAATGTAGATGAAAGCTACAATAATCTGATTAAAATAAGCGAAGAAGAAATTCCATCCATTTCTCAACTTGAAGCAGCTGGATCATTGGTTGGAAAGACAAATGACAAAATTTTAAACTTAATGAGAGATGGTAAATGGGATGAAGCAAAAGGGATGCTCATGGGAGAATTTGGTACCATCATACATAATTGTCAGGCAGTCGCCGAAAAGGTATATGATGAATCTGAAGTAAATGCACAAAAATTTATGGATAAGGCTCAAGATAGGAAACACCAGGTTGCAGTATTTCAACTTCTTCTTTTTGTAGTTGTATATGGGATTGTTGCATATCTAATGATCCGCATTATTCAAGGTATCGTAAAACCGATCAAAGAGTTGGAAACTGTTGCACAGAATATGTCGGAAGGGCAGTTGAAAAATAAGATAACCTTTGAGTCTGAAGATGAGTTAGGTGTATTAGCAGAGAGTTTTCGTGTAACTTGCAGCGGGTTGGATCATGTGGTATCTGATTTAACATATTTAATGGATGAGATGGCAAAAGGTAATTTTGATATTCATACAGGAGTGGAGAATCTTTATGTGGGAGATTTTGCACCAGTTCTGTCTTCCATTCGCACTATGAATCATCACTTAAGTTCTACATTGCGAGGAATTAACGAAGCGGCAGAACAGGTGGCAGGAAGTTCGGATCAAATGTCCTGTGCAGCCCAAGGATTGTCTCAAGGTGCGACAGAGCAGGCAAGTTCTATTGAAGAATTGGCAGCAGCAATTAATGAAATTTCTAGTCAGGTTCGTGATACTTCTGTTCATGCAAAATCTGCAAGAGAGCAAGTTGAAAAAGCTGGAAATGAACTATTATCCTCAAATGAAAGTATGACAGATATGATTACAGCAATGCATAAGATTAGCCAAGAATCTAGTGAAATTGGTAAAATCATTAAGACAATCGAAGATATTGCATTCCAGACAAATATTCTTGCATTAAATGCAGCGGTTGAGGCGGCTAGAGCCGGAGAAGCTGGAAAAGGGTTTGCGGTTGTGGCTGATGAAGTGCGAAATCTTGCATCTAAAAGTGCAGAAGCGGCAAAAGATACAACGATTTTAATTGAAGGTTCTATTCAGGCAGTAGAAGAGGGAACAAAAATTGCCGATCAAACAGCATCTGCTTTGGCGTCCACAGTAGAAAGTGTAGAAAGTACTGTTGATACAGTTGTAAAGATTAGTAAAGCAGCAGAAGAACAAGCACAGTCTATTGCAGAGGTTACACAAGGCGTGGATCAAATTTCAAGTGTAGTACAGACAAATTCAGCAACGGCACAAGAAAGCGCAGCTGCAAGTGAAGAGCTTGCAGGGCAATCCCAAATTCTAAAAGAACTGGTGAATCGCTTCCGTTTAAGAGAAGATACGGATACAACGATGTTCCATAAAACGGTAACTGAGGAAGTGGAACCATTTTATCAACCTGATATGGAGCAAAATTACGACGATAGTAAATATTAGAAATCACACAGAAAAATCGAGTGTAGACCAAAGAGTAGGAGATAAAGATCCTACTCTTTTTACGTGGAGCATTAAAAAAAGCAGAATGAAAAAGAATTTAAAAGAAAAGTATTAATATTTTTCAAAACAATCCGATAATAGATTAGAAGAGTTTTATGAAAGGGGAGGTATGCCATCGAGTACGAATTTAATTATATCTTCATTTTGCTAAAATCGGTGATACAACAAAAACCAGTACAACTTGTAAAAAAGCAAGTTGATTGGCAAAAGATTTATAAATATATCGATCATCATAATGTTACCTCCTTAGTATATTATTCTGTTTTAGGAATAGAAAAAGAAGAGACCAAAGCGCAAGAGGAAGAGTTATATAAGCGATTCAAGAAGATTCTTTTGTTGAAAAAAGGATATGATCAGGCGCAAGAGACGATTATTTGGCAATTGGAACAGAATCGAATACACGCATTGCTGCTTTCTGGAACAAAAGCATGTGAGTTGTATGACAAGGAAGAGATGGGAAACATCGATAGTTTAGAGTTTCTTATTCACCCATCGGATCTTGAGAAAGTACAGTCTTTGATGGAGTCGATGGATTACGAAAGAAAAGAGGAAAAAGGATTTGAAGGAATTGTTTATAAAAGAGTTCCTGGAATCTGCGTCCGCTTTTTCTGTGATATTCCAAATATGAATCGGCGCATACAAAAGCTATATAAAAAGCAGTTACGAGTTCGCCCTTATGTGCAGACAGTAACGATAGAAAAGAAATATATATATGACACTTGCATGTTACTTGAGCACTATTTGATGGGAACGATTACGATACGAGAAGTGTTAGATTTTTGGCTTTATCATAAGCGGTTTCATGACAAGCTTATACGTCAGGATGTCCGAGAAGTTATGGATAAGTTAGGTCTGACAGCCTTTGAACAGTGCTTACATGCGTTGGGAGATTTATGGTTTGGAGAAGGTAGTTTGGTAGAAGAAAGTGAAAGTGCGTTTGCGCTGGAAGAATATATTTTAAATCCAGGAAAAATCGACAAGCGATTGGATCGCAAAGTATTGCCAGCTGACCGAAAATATCTCGACTTCTATGACAGAGATCGGGATGCAGAGTGGAGAAATAAAAAGTGGAGTTGGATGTTTCCACCACGGGAGTATATGAAAGAGATGTTCCCGATTTTAAGAAAATTCCCATTCCCTCTTATTATTTTTTGGGGAATCCGAGGAGTTCGGATTCTTGGAAAAGTTATAAAACAAAAAGCAATTGAACTACAAGATAGATTGCTACAAAAGCTAAGAAAACTAAAAAAAACAAAGGAGTAAAAGGATGAAGAAATTAAACATTGGTAAGAGAATCTTTGTGGGTTTCGCAGTTGCAATTATAGCATCCATCATATTGGTTATAACTGCCATTGTTTCCATCAAGAGTGTTGGAGCATTAACTCACAAGATGCATGAGGGGCCTTTCATAAGTGCAACCGAATCGACAAATTTTTTGAAATGCATATATGAGAACGAGGCAGTGTTTAACCGAGCTGTTTTGGAACAGAATCTGCAGAAATATGAAAGTGAATTAAATCGTATTTCAAAAGATGCAGACAAAAGCTATGAAAAGTTGAAAGAAGTTGGAGAAGGTGTGATTCCATCTCTTGCAGAATTGAACGAAGCAAGTAATCAAGTTGCAGAAGAAAACAAAGCTGTTACAGAACTTATGAGAGCAGGAGAATGGAGCGAAGCAAAGCAACGTCTTGTTGGAAGATTTGAGCAGGCAATACGAGAGTGTGAGACAAAGGCGAATCAAGTGTATGAAGAGTCTAACCAAAATGCACAAAAATTTACAAGTGTAGCAGATGGAACAGTAAAGAAAGTAATCATTGTTCAAATTTCTATTTTTGTTGCATTACTTATTCTTGTATTTGTATTGATGAAACGTATTATCGGAGGCA
Organism: Ruminococcus sp.; assembly: GCA_029256845.1. Lineage (GTDB taxonomy): Bacteria > Bacillota > Clostridia > Lachnospirales > Lachnospiraceae > JAHHTM01. The sequence goes on from JARIEI010000020.1 coordinate 6,711, forward strand.
TTGTTGGACCTGTCAGTGAATTAGATAAGGTTGCAAAGAATATGTCTAACGGAAATCTTGAAAATAAGATTGACTTCCAGGGCGAAGATGAATTGGGATCTTTGGCAGAGAGTTTTCGTATTACATGCAATGGCTTAGATAGTGTTGTGGGTGATTTAAGATACTTGATGGATGAGATGGCTAAAGGAAACTTCGATATCAAGACAAGAACAGAGGAAATGTATATTGGAGATTTTGCGCCGTTGTTAACATCAATTAGAGCTATGAACAATCACCTTAGTGACACATTACGCAAGATTAATGAAGCAGCAGAGCAGGTTGCAGGAAGTTCAGATCAGATGTCTTCTGCAGCGCAGGGACTTTCACAAGGAGCAACAGAACAGGCAAGTTCTGTGGAAGAATTGGCAGCTACAATTAATGAGATTTCAAATCAAATTAGTGAGACAGCACAAAATGCAAAACTAGCAAGAGAACAGGTGGAAAATGCAGGTCGAGAATTAACAACATCAAATGAAAGTATGGCAGAGATGATTCAGGCAATGCATGATATTAGCCAAAAATCAAGCGAGATTGGTAAGATTATTAAGACAATTGAAGATATTGCCTTCCAGACCAATATCCTGGCGTTAAATGCAGCTGTAGAGGCGGCTAGAGCAGGAGAGGCAGGAAAAGGATTTGCAGTTGTTGCAGATGAAGTTCGTAACCTTGCATCTAAGAGTGCAGAGGCTGCAAGAAATACTACGATCTTAATTGAAGGATCTATCCATGCGGTAGAAGAAGGAACAAAGATTGCAGATCAAACAGCATCCGCACTTGCAGTGACTGTTGAAAGTACAGAAAGTGCAGTTCAAACAGTGGCTAAAATTAGCCAGGCAGCAGAAGAACAGGCACAGTCTATTGCTGAAGTTACACAAGGAGTGGATCAAATTTCAAGTGTAGTACAGACAAACTCTGCAACGGCAGAAGAAAGTGCAGCAGCAAGTGAAGAACTCGCAGGACAATCTCAGATTCTTAAAAACCTTGTTGAAAGATTTCGTTTAAAAGCAGAAACACAAGATTCTGCTATGAAAATCAATACACCAGTTGCACCAGTGCCTATGAATTATGAAAATGATGCAGACTATGTATATGATGACAGTAAATATTAGAGTGATTATAAATAACTTTAGAAGTCTTTAAGTCAATGTTTGGAGCAAGATTCAAGGGAATCTTGCTCCGTTTTGTTTGTACGCAGTTCTAATAGATTATGGAAATACAGAAAATATAAAAAAATATAGAAAATATAAAAAAGTTGTTGACAAAGAAAAAGTCGTGTGATAATCTATACAAGTCGTCGCTTGAACGACAAAAAAATAAATCAAGAAAAAATAAAAAAGTTCTTGACAAACAAAACTCGATATGATATATTAAATGAGTTGCTGTTGAGAACAGAAACAAACAAAGAACCTTGATAATTAAACAATAGACAACAGATCCTTGAAAATTTCTT
>JARIEI010000175.1 GCA_029256845.1 Ruminococcus sp.
TTGTCAACTACTACCATTAGATCTTGAACGCCTGGCTGTTCCATTGCCTTTTTGGTTTTTATCACTGGGACAGGACACACATCTCCTGTTGTATCAATTGTTATCATAAAATACCTCCTATTTATCGAATCAGTTATAGATACATTCTATCATTAAATTCTGTTTTCGTAAATATTTTTCCACTTTTCCCATATAATATGTTGTTTAGCGCATTTAATTGGCATCTGTATATAACTTTAAAGCAAAAAAGTGTTCAGAACTATTGAATTTGTATATTTGTTTATGTATAATTGACAACGTATTATTTTTTATTGAAAGGAAATCTAAAGAATGAATGAACAAAAAGATTTTAAGCCTTATATTCCGGCTGACAAAGTAACGCCGGAATTGACTATCACTTCTGTTTTGATGGGGATCATACTAGCCGTTATCTTTGGTGCTGCTAACGCATATTTGGGTCTTCGTGTTGGTATGACCGTTTCTGCTTCCATTCCAGCCGCAGTTCTTGCAATGGGGATTATCCGTGTAGTCATGCGTAAAAACTCTATCTTGGAAAGCAATATTGTGCAGACAATCGGATCTGCTGGTGAATCCGTAGCTGCTGGTGCAATCTTCACTCTCCCTGCACTTTTCCTCTGGGCAAAAGAAGGAAAAATGGAGACACCTGGCATCTTACAAATTACAATCATTGCACTTTTAGGTGGTATTCTAGGTGTACTTTTTATGGTACCACTTCGTAACGCCTTAATTGTTAAAGAACATGGTATTCTTCCTTATCCAGAAGGAACTGCTTGTGCTGAAGTTCTTTTAGCTGGAGAAGAAGGTGGAGCCAATGCTTCTTCTGTATTTGCAGGTATGGGAATTGCTGCAGTATTTAAATTTGTCATTGATGGATTAAAAGTTGTTCCGAGTGAAATTTCTTACACTTTCAAGAGCTTTTCCGGAACAATTGGTACCCAAATTTATCCAGCTGTATTCTCTGTAGGATATATCTGTGGTCCACGTATTTCTTCTTATATGTTTGCTGGTGGTCTTGTTAGCTGGATGGTTTTAATTCCAGCAATCGTATTATTTGGCGGAGAAACATTACTTTACCCTGGAACAGCATCCATCCAAGAAATGTTCGCAACTGGAGGAGCTGGTGCTATTTGGGGTAGTTACATTCGTTATATTGGTGCTGGTGCACTTGCTGCTGGTGGAATTATCAGTTTGATCAAATCCCTTCCTTTGATTGTTCGTACATTCCGTGATGCTATCGCGAGTTTAAAAGGAAACACAAACACAAATACAAGTAGAACTGGTCAAGATTTAAATATGGGCTTCATCCTTGGAGGCATTGTTCTTTGTATTGTAGCAATTTGGCTTGCACCACCAATCCCTGTTACATTCCTTGGGGCTGTAATTGTTGTAGTTTTTGGTTTCTTCTTTGCAACTGTATCCTCTCGTATGGTAGGACTTGTAGGAAGTAGTAACAACCCTGTTTCTGGTATGGCCATTGCAACATTGTTATTCTCAACACTTGCTTTAAAACTTTCTGGTGACACAGGAATCCATGGAATGCAAGGAGCTATTGCTATTGGTTCAATTATCTGTATCGTTGCTGCCATTGCAGGCGATACTTCTCAGGATTTAAAAACTGGCTTCCTCCTTGGCGCAACTCCTAAGAAACAACAAATTGGAGAATTCATTGGTGTCATTGCTGCTGCTCTTGCAATCGGTAGTGTTTTGTATCTTTTAAACGCAGCATATGGATTTGGTACAGAAGCACTTGCAGCACCTCAAGCAATGCTTATGAAGATGATCATTGAAGGGGTTATGGAAAACAACCTTCCTTGGGCACTTGTTTTCATTGGAGTATGCTTAGCTGTTGTAATTGAGATTCTTGGAATCCCTGTTCTTCCTTTTGCAATTGGAATCTACCTTCCAATTCAATTAAATGCATGTATCATGGTTGGTGGACTTGTTCGCCTTGTATTTGAAAAATTAAAAACAGATAAGTTAAAGAAAAGCGCAATTATCAATGACGGTGTTCTTTATTGTTCTGGTATGATTGCCGGAGAAGGACTTGTTGGAATTCTTTTAGCAATCTTCGCCATTGTCGGTATAAATGATTACATCGATTTCTCTAAAAAACTGACTTTATCACCACTTGTTTCATCTATCGCTTCTTTGGTGGTATTTGCACTGATCATTTTAACTGTTTTAAAATTCTCTCTTTGGAAAAAAAGAAGTGACGAAAAGTAATGATGAAAAAAAAGACAAAAAAAATTACTAGTCAAAACTTTTTAGAGTTTATTCCGGAAAAAAACACACAACTTGAATGGCATACAGACAATAAAGGTACTATAACACTTGATATTAAAAACAAAGGATTTTTTAATCGTCTTGCGCAGATTGTCTTCTTAAAACCAGAATACACACATGTGCATCTCGATGAATTCGGAAGTTTTGTTTGGCCATTGATTGATGGAAAGAAAGATATTCTTACACTTGGAGAAGCGGTAAAAGAGCATTTTGGGGAAAAGGCAGAGCCGCTTTACCCAAGACTTGCAAAGTATTTTCAAATTCTAGAAAGCTACCATTTTATTAAACTGAATTCCTAAGAAGAGCAAAAAAGTTCTAGGTGCATCTCGCATCTGGAACTTTTTTATGCTATACTATCTTCATGTAAATTTTTATCAGAGAGGATATTATTATGTGGATTGCAGATCATTGGAAAGATTATAAAGTAATAGACTGTTCTTGCGGCGAAAAATTAGAAACTTGGGGGGATTATACACTCATTCGTCCTGACCCACAAGTTATTTGGGATACCCCGAAAGTAGCGTCTGGTTGGAAGCATCCAAACGGCCATTATCACCGTAGCAAAAAAGGTGGTGGAGAATGGGAATTTTTCGACCTTCCTCATCAATGGCAGATTCATTACGGTTCCCTTACTTTTAACTTAAAGCCATTCAACTTTAAACATACAGGACTTTTCCCTGAGCAAGCAGTAAACTGGGACTGGTTCTCTGAAAAAATCAAGCAGGCGAATCGCCCTGTAAAAGTTCTCAATCTCTTTGCCTATACAGGTGGTGCTACTCTTGCGGCAGCTGCTGCCGGCGCTCAGGTAACTCATGTAGATGCATCCAAAGGGATGGTTAACTGGGCAAAGGAAAACGCAGTGTCATCTGGGCTAAAAGATGCCCCAATTCGCTGGCTTGTAGATGATTGTGTAAAATTTGTAGAGCGAGAAATCCGAAGAGGAAATACGTACGATGCAATCATTATGGATCCACCATCCTACGGACGTGGTCCAAAAGGAGAAATTTGGAAAATCGAAGATATGATCCATGATCTTATCAAACTTTGTACAAAGATTTTATCCAAAGATGCAATTTTTTTCCTAATTAATTCTTACACAACCGGACTTGCTCCTGCTGTTCTTACTTACATGATTTCCACCGAGCTTAAGGACTGGAATGGTCATGTAGAATCTCAGGAAATCGGGCTTCCTGTTGAAAGCAATGGATTGGTACTTCCTTGTGGCGCATCCGGGCGTTGGGAACGAAGATAATATACTATAGCAAATAGGGCAAAGAGTTTTTTTCTCTTCGCCCTATTTTTTATCATCACTTTTTTCTCATATAAATTGTTTTTTTATGTTTTGTAATTCCCTTTTGGTAAGTGGTCTATTGTTTTGAAAAGCTTCTGCAACAATTCTCTTTAACACTTCATTGCGTTTTGTTCGCTCTTTGCACCATGTCTGTACCCATGTCCTAATTTCAACCATACTCTCCAATATGTCATCCATTTGGCTTGGCAGTAACGTTTCAATTTCATTTTTTAAATGAACTGCAGCAGTGGGGGAAAACCCACCACTACTAATGCCCACGCACACCTTTTCCGTTGTAACTAGTGCAGGAAATGTAAAATCACACATCTTAGGGTGATCCACAATATTTACCGGAACACGATGGTTCTTGCACATTTTCCAAATCCTTCGATTATTTTCTTCCTCGCAAGAAGCAATGACAAAAACAGGATCTTTTTGAAAATCTTCCTCTTCTAGAAAACGATGAACCAATTTTATTCCATCAATCTTTGAAAATATACTTGGATTTCTATTTGAAAACACATAAATATTCGGAGAAAATTCCTTCATCTTACCTATCTTATCTAGGAGTTCTATGTCATCACCACATAGAAAAATGTTTTGATCTTGTAAATTTAGAAACATTGGAAAGCGAATCATGCTAACAAGTTGCTCCACCTTTCACTATTTTCTTTAAAATTTCTTTTTTATCAATTTCTGCATGAAGCAGTTTATCTTCTACATAGGAAACGCCTAGTCGTTCTACCGTATCAGAAAATCTTTCTCCTGTAATTCCTTCATCTCTAAACAAAAGAATTGCACGTTCTACTGTATCAAGCACTTCCTCTTCTGATGTAAACAATTTATTAAGTACATGACCATGAGCAACTTTCTTGCCCCATCTTCCACCAATATAAATCTTATATCCATTTTGATACTCAGTTGTGACACCAAATGGACATTTTTGTGCACATCTTCCACAACTATTACAAGCTTCTGCATCTAATCTAATCTTTCCGTCTACAAGTGTCGCAGCATGAATTGGACAATTTTCAGTCACCTGACATCTTTTACATCCTCGACATTTTGAAAGATCGAACATTGGAACACGTTGTCCTACAATTCCCAAATCATTTAAATCTGGTTTTACACAGTTATTTGGACATCCTCCTACTGCAATTTTAAATTTATGTGGAAGTGTCACATCATGATAGCCTTTATAAAATCTTTCATGAATTTTTTCACTTAAATCAAACGTATCAATTAACCCATATTGGCAAGTTGTTCCTTTACATGATACAACTGGACGTACTAAAGATCCGGTTCCTCCTGTTTCCAATCCATACTCTCCTAAAAAGGCAATCAATGGCTCAATATTTTCATAAGGTACGCCTTGAATTTCAAGGGTCAAGCGAGTTGTCATTGTAATTTCACCAGAACCAAATTTCTCTGCTGCTTCTGCAATCACCTTATGTTCTTGTGTTGTAATTTTACCATTCTTTGTAATTACACGAACGTTAAAAATATTCTGATATCGTTTGTCTTGGAGACATCCCAATGCTTTTACACGTTTAATCTCAGTCATTGGAAGTTTTGCCCCTGCTGGAATAACGGTTTGAAGAACATTAAAATATTTTCCACCTTCTAGAACTTTTACATTTGTAAACCCATATGCTTTTAATCGATTCTGAATTAAGTAGCCTCGTTTTCCTTTTGCACAAACAAGAAGAATCTTTTCATCTTTTTCATATTTTTTTGCTTCCTCTTTCGCATGCAATAAGTCAAACCACGGAGCTCCCGGAATACTTGGCGCTGGATGTGCATCAACTAAGCGATATCCTTTCGCCTTTCCTTGTGCATATTCTGCTGGTGTAAAACTCTCTAATTTTCCTTCCATCTTGTTCAGAAGAATTCCGCAAGTAGCTGCAAATGGATGAATGGCTGTTGAAAATGGTGGTGCATAAGCAAAATCCATTTCAAGGAAATCTTCTACTTTTGCTTTCAGTGAAATACCAGTAACTGCAATATCTGCCATCTTATCTACTGCACCACTTCCTAATACCTGAATTCCCAATAGTCTATGTGACATACGATCTGCAATCATCTTGACAATAAAGGAAGAGGCATCTGGATAATAATGTGCTTTATCATTCACTACTGAAACAACACTAATTACATCATAACCCGCTTTTTTTGCCTGTTCTTCGGTAAGACCTGTTCTTGCACCATTTAAATCATCCATTAGATGGACCACTCCAGTTCCTAGACAACCTGGATATGCTGTTTCTTGTCCTGCTAAATTCAAAGCAAGTTCTCGTCCTGCTATGTTCGCTGTAGATCCCATAGCTGACCACTGTCTTTCTCCTGTAATTCGATTGGTCACAAGTGCACAATCTCCAACCGCATAAATATCTTCAATATTCGTTCTGTGATATGGATCTGTAAGAACGGTTCCTTTAAACAGTTCCACACCTGTATCTGCAAGAAAAGAAGTAGATGGGCGGATTCCGACTGCCATCACTACCAAATCTGCTGGGATAACGCCCGCATTCGTTTCAACACCAGATGCCACTAACTCACCTGTAATTCCTTTGATTTGTGTTCCTAACATTACTCGAATGCCTTTTTTTTGCAATTGACGACGTACATAATCTGCCATCTCTAAATCAAAGATATTTGGCATCAACTGTGTAGCCATATCTACAACCGTCACAGAAAGTCCTTTTTGCATCAGATTTTCTGCTACCTCTAATCCAATAAATCCACCACCGACAACAACTGCTCGTTTACATTCTTTTTCCTCTACGTAATTTCGTGCTTCTATCGCATCTTGTGGTGTGCGGACTTTGAATACACCTGAAAGTTTGATTCCTTCAATTGGTGGGAGAAAAGATTCTGCACCAGATGCCACAATCAACTTATCATAAGTAACTTCTTTCTCTTCCCCATCGTTTACAATAATCGTTTTACTTTGACTATTGACACGGATTACTTCGCTATTCGTATGTACTTCCACACCTGTAAGAGCCATGAACTTCTTAGGTGTATTCACAATCAGATCTTCCTGCTCCTCAATCGTACCTCCTATATAATATGGAAGTCCGCATCCTGCATAAGATATATCTGACCCTTTTGTGTAAATTACAACTTCTGCATCTGGGTTTTCCCTTTTTAATTTTGCGCCTGTTTTTGTACCAGCCGCAACTCCACCAATAATAACAACTTTCACCGTGTTTTCCTCCTTTTTATACTCTATCTTTGATTATATATTAACAATCACATAAATTCCAATTATGTTTTTTTATGTATTCATAATATTTTCTAATGCATTTTTATCTGTTTTTTCTTCTGACAATGTAGGATTCTAAGCATTCCTGGAACCTCTGAATCTGTTGTTCTGTATGTGCATCTGAAAGGAAAATTGCTTCAAACTGAGAAGGTGCCACATGAATTCCTCTTTCTAGCATAAATTTAAAATATTCCGCAAATTCTTTTGTATCGGACGTTTTTGCTGTCTGATAATTTGTTACGTTCTCATCCGTAAAAAAGATACATCCCAAAGAAGCCACCTGATGAACTTGATATGGAATCTCATATTTTTTGAATATCTGTCTGATTCCACAAAATAGCTGCTCGCCTTTGCATTGTAATCGATCATAGATTTCTGCATGTTCCGATAAGATTCGAAGTTGAGTCAGTCCAGCTGCCATGGCAATTGGATTTCCACTTAAAGTTCCAGCTTGATAAACGGGACCTTTTGGCGCAACTTTACACATAATATCTCTTCGTCCTCCATAAGCACCAACTGGCATTCCTGCTCCAATAATCTTTCCGTAAGTAACAAGGTCTGGCTTTACACCATAATAACCTGCCGCCCCATCAAACTGAAGTCTAAATCCTGTGATCACTTCATCAAAGATCAGCAAGGACTCATGCTCGTCACATAATCTTCTCAATCCTTTTAAAAATTCTTCTGATGGCGGAACCACTCCCATATTTGCCGCAACTGGTTCCACGATAATGGCTGCAACCTGTCCTTTACTTTCTACCAATAATTGTTCCACACTATTCAAATCATTGTAGGTGGCAATCATAGTATCCTTTGTACATCCAACTGGTACCCCCGCACTATCGGGAACTCCACTTGTCATCACTCCACTTCCTGCACTTACTAGCATGGAATCACTATGTCCATGATAGCACCCTGCAAATTTAATAATTTTATTTTTCTTTGTAAATCCTCTTGCTACACGTATGGCACTCATCACCGCTTCTGTTCCTGAATTTACCATACGGATCATTTCCACATGAGGAATTTTATCACAAATAAATTCTGCCATTTCAACTTCTGCCTCGGTTGCACATCCAAAACTAAGACCTTTTTCAGCCGCTTTAAAGACCGCCTCTTTGATGGCTGGGTGATTATGTCCTAAAATCATTGGTCCCCAAGAACAAATAAAATCTATATACTGCTTTCCATCTACATCGTAAATATATGCCCCATCTGCTTTCTCTATAAATCTTGGCGTTTCTCCAATGGCTCCATATGCTCTTACTGGACTATTCACCCCTCCAGGAATTCTTTTCACTGCTCTCTCAAATAATTGCTGTGATCGACTCATTAACCAATTCTCCCTTCTTTCATAAATCTCGCAATTTCTTTTGCAAAATATGTAATATAAATATCCGTTCCTGCACGATATGCACTAGCGGCCATTTCACATATAATCCGATCTGGATCTATGTATCCAAGTTTTGCTGCCGCCTTTACCATTGCATATTCTCCACTTACTGAATATGCTGCAACTGGAAGTGTGATTTGATCCTTTACTTCCCTTACGATATCAAGATAAGACATGGCTGGTTTTACCATAATGATATCTGCTCCTTCTTCTACATCTAAAAGAGCTTCTTTGATCGCTTCCCGTCTATTATGAAAATCCATCTGGTAACTTTTTCGATCTCCAAAAGATGGAGCTGATCCAGCAGCTTCTCGAAATGGTCCATAAAACGCAGAAGCATATTTTACAGAATAGGACATAATTGCTGCGTTTTCATAATGATGTTTATCCAACAATGCTCGAATGGCTCCTACTCTTCCATCCATCATGTCAGATGGTGCCACCATTTTTGCCCCTGCTTGCACATGAGACAGTGCTGTTTTTGCAAGAAGCTCCAATGTTGCATCATTGTTTACATCTTTCTCTTCTAGCACGCCACAGTGTCCATGAGAGGTATATTCACACATACATACATCCGTAATTGGATATACTTCTGGAAATTTTTCAGAAATCAGTCGAAGAGCCTTTTGAACAATCCCATCCTGGGCATATGCCTGACTTCCACATGCATCCTTTTCTTTTGGAATGCCAAACAAAAGAACTTTATCTATCCCTTTTTGTAGAAGTTTTTCTAGTTCAAATGGAAGTTGATCCAAACTGTATCGATATTGTCCCTCCATGGAAGGAATTTCTTCTTTGATCTGTTCTCCTTCCTGAACAAATATCGGGTAAATAAGAGAACTTTGATCCATTCTTGTCTCTCTTACCATTTTTCTTATAATTTCATTGTTCCTTAATCTTCTTGGTCTTTTTGTAAGATCCATTTCACACACCTCTTATCTTTCTTCGCTTACTTTTTGCAAAATAACTTGTACAATACTTTCAATGGTTGCCTGCTCTGCCACCTCTGTCTGCATGCCAAAGCAATCTGCCGTTGCTTTTGTCTGCTTTCCAATACAGATTGCCTTTACGTTTGAAAACTCCAAGCCATGCAAAGACTCCACAAATCCTCTTACAGTAGAAGAACTTGTAAAGATTACCCAATCAATCTCTTCCTTTTCAAACAATCTCTTTTCATCTATAATATCACTACTTGCATAAACGGTTTCATAAATGGGCACTTCCTCAATCTCTAATCCTGGTTTTTTTTTCAATTCTTTGACTAGCTCAGGGCCTCCTATTTTTGCTCTTGGAATTAAGATTCTCTCTTCCCCTACACATTCCTTACAAAGTGCACGTCCTAACTGCTCTCCGTCATAAATCTGAGGAACAAGATCCACAAACATTCCTTTTTCCTCTAGCAGCTGTTTTGTACCTTGTCCTATAGCAGAAATTTTTACCTTCCATAGTGTTCGGATATCTATTTTTTTCTTATGCATTTCCTCAAAGAACACTCGAACTGCCATTGGGCTTGTAAATACAATCCATTGATATTTTCTTATTCTTTCAAATGCCTGATATAATCGGCTTTGATCTTTTAGCGGATTTGTCTTTATTGTTGGAAGATCCAGCACTTCTGCCCCATAACCCCGAAGCATATCCGACAATTTTGTCCCTGCATTTCTTGGTCGTGTAACTAGAATTTTTTTCCCAAACAACGGTAATTTTTCATACCAGTTCCAATGTTCTGCCAAAGAACAAACTTGTCCCACAACAATAATCGCTGGTGTAATCACACCTTGTTTTTGCACTTCTTCGTATAACGTTTCTACTGTTGCCACAATCTTTTTTTGTCTGGCAGTGGTTCCACACTGCAAAATTGCTGCTGGCATATCTTTACTCATACCTACGTTTATGAGTGAAGAACAAATTTCTTTTAGTGCACCGACTCCCATAAGAAATACCAAAGTTCCTTTTGTATTAACAAGAGCCTGAAAATCAATATCATATGTTTCATTCTTTTTTTTATGCCCAGTCACAATATGGAGGGAAGAACAAAAATCCCTATGTGTCACAGGGATGCCATTGTAAGCTGGAACTGCAATAGACGAAGTAATCCCCGGTATCACTTCATAAGGAATCTGTTCCTTTACAAGAAGTTCTACCTCTTCTCCGCCTCTGCCAAACAAAAATGGATCTCCCCCTTTTAGTCTCACCACTTGATATCCTTCTTTTGC
>JARIEI010000028.1 GCA_029256845.1 Ruminococcus sp.
AATTTAAGACCATACATAAATTTGCTGTAAGAAAGTCCATTCATTCTAGCTGCAGCATTGATACGAGCGATCCATAACTGTCTCATCTGACGTTTACGTTCTTTTCTTCCTGCATAAGAAGATGTAAGTGCTCTCATAACAGATTGTTTTGCAATTCTGTACTGTTTAGAACGTGCTCCTCTATATCCTTTTGCTAACTTTAATGTTCTATTGTGTTTCTTTCTAGCGTTCATTCCGCCTTTAATTCTTGCCATTTCTTAATCCTCCTTCAACGATTCTAAAATCTTACAAATATGGTAAGATTTTCTTCATGTTCTTTACATTAGTAGCATCTGTGATAGCCGGTTGTCTAAGATTTCTTTTTCTCTTAGTTGACTTCTTTGTTAAGATATGGCTTTTGTATGCTTTGTTTCTTTTTAATTTTCCTGTAGCTGTAGCTTTAAATCTTTTTGCTGCCGCTCTATTTGTTTTCATTTTTGGCATGTTAATTTCCTCCTTCATTTGCGCACCGGATCTCAATCCGTGATGTTTTATTTTAACGTTTTTCAGTTAAAACCATGCTCATGTTTCTACCTTCCAGCTTCGCTGGTTTCTCTACAGATGCCACGTCTGTAAGTAAGGAAGCAAAATCATCCAAAATATGCTTACTTTGCTGTACGTGTGCCATCTCTCTTCCGCGGAAACGTAATGTAACTTTTACTTTATTTCCTTTGGAAATAAATTTCTTTGCATTGTTAACCTTGGTATTGAGGTCATTCGTATCAATATTTGGTGAGATTCGAATCTCCTTAATCTCGACAGTCTTCTGCTTTTTCTTTGCATCCTTTTCTTTGCGAGCTTGCTCATATCTATATTTACCATAGTCGATAATCTTGCAAACTGGCGGTTTTGCCATAGGTGCAATCTTCACAAGATCAAGGTCTGCTTCTTGAGCGAGCTTCAAGGCTTCTCTAGATGACATGATTCCTAATTGTTCCCCATCCTCATTGACCAGACGTACTTCTTTGTCTCTAATCTGCTCATTAATCATTAAATCGCTAATTGTCGTATACCTCCATTGATATAAATTCCTTCCGGTTACTATCCGCGAATGAAACAAAAAAACGAGTGGTTTTCATCCACTCGACTCTCTGCATGCACATACCCTCCGCTAAAGGAGTAGGAATGCATTAATATCTAACCAACAGTCACGTAATTATGCTGTGGTGAGAGTGGATACTCTACTTTTTTGATTCATACTCGATTATAATAGCATTCCCCTATATATTTGTCAAGTTCTTTTTATTCTTTTTAATAAATTCATATTTTACTTGTAATTTACCTTTCTTCATGGCATAATGTAGGAACATTAACATATTGACGCTTTAAACTGTTAAACGATTGTGTCAAGGAGGTATTTATATGAACGAACGAAGTAATTTTACAAATAAACTAGGCTTTATTTTAGCTGCAGCGGGATCTGCTGTTGGTCTTGGTAATATATGGAGGTTTCCATATTTAGTTGCTCGATATGGCGGAGGTACTTTTTTGCTTTGCTACATTATTCTTGCTGTCACATTTGGGTTCACTTTAATGACTGCCGAGATTGCCATTGGTCGTAAAACCGGATTAAGTCCAATTGGTGCTTTTTCAAAATTAGACAAACGTTTTGGGGTTCTTGGACTTCTTGCATCACTTGTTCCCATTATTATTCTTCCATATTATTCTGTAATTGGAGGTTGGGTCATAAAATATATAACTGCATTTGTAAATGGAAATTTGACTGCAACTGCAAATGATTCCTATTTTACTTCTTTTATTAGTAGTACCAAAGAACCCATTGCATGGTTTTGTGTATTCGTACTTCTTACTAGTGTCATTGTAATCTTTGGAGTAGAAAAAGGAATTGAAAAAGTCAGCAAAGTCATGATGCCAATTCTTGTAGTTCTTACCATTTTTATTTCGGTTTATGTTATCCGCATGGACGGTGCTGCAGAAGGTGTAAAATACTACCTTATGCCACATATGAGCGACTTTTCAATTAAGACCGTGGTTGCTGCGTTGGGACAATTGTTTTATTCCATGTCTCTTGCTATGGGAATTATGATCACATATGGTTCCTACATGAAAAAATCAACAGAACTTCAAAAATCCGTAAAGCAAATTGAGATTTTCGACACAGGAATCGCCTTTTTTTCAGGTCTTATGATTGTACCTGCTGTGTTTATTTTCTCAGGCGGGGATCCATCACAATTAAATGCAGGTCCTGGACTTATGTTTATTACCCTACCGAAGGTATTTCACGAAATGTCCTTTGGTAACATCATTGGTTTACTATTTTTTATTTTAGTATTTTTTGCTGCTCTTACTTCTGCCATTTCACTCATGGAAACGATTGTATCCATATTTATGGATAAATTCCATTGGAATCGAATCTTTACTTGCATTCTCATTACTGCATATATTTTGCTCATGGGAATACCTTCTTCCCTCGGATTTGGTATATGGGATTTTATAAAACCTCTGGGTATGTCCATTCTTGATTTTATGGACTTTACAAGTAACAACGTACTTATGCCAATCGTTGCACTTGGAACTTGCTTCTTTGTTGGATTCATTTTAAAACCAAAAGCAATCATAGATGAAGCAACCGTAGACGGGGCAGCATTCAAACATCAGAAAATGTTTTGTATTATGATCAAATGGATTGCTCCTGTTTGTTTACTCGTAATCTTAATTACTTCTGTTTTAGCAGCACTAGGCGTAAAAGCATTTGTTCTCTAAAAACATCTTATTTTCAAAAGAAGGAACAGACGACATGCATCTGTTCCTTCTTTTCTTATCTAAACTAACTCTTTATTGTTTCGACACTAAAATTTTCTTTGCTGTAACAACAAATAATAGGATGGAAACAAGCACAGATATGACATCCGCTATAGGTTCCGCTCGATACACTCCCATGACTCCCATAAATTTAGGAAGAACGATTGCAAGCGGAATCAACAAGATCACTTTCCTTAGAAGGGCAATAATAAGAGAAACTTTTGCTTGTCCAAGAGCCATAAATGTTGTTTGGCAGGCCATCTGAATTCCAAAAATAGTAACTCCTAAAAAATACACCGGCATAACAGAACAAGTTAATTTCACAAGTTCTGCATTGTCTGAGAACAGAACCGCATAGGTTCTTGGTCGTAGCACCGCAATTCCCGCTAATATAATTGTTGCGCTTAGACAAATTGCAAGCATTCTTTTAAATACGCTCTTGACTCTCTCCATATTCCCTGCCCCAAAGTTGTAACTCATAATCGGTTGCACACCTTGTCCAATTCCTTGCACTGGAATAATAATCAACTGCATTACACTTGTCATAATAGACATGGTTCCTACATAAAGATCTCCACCATATTTTTTTAGTCCTAAATTCAATGTGATCATAACAAGACTTTCTGTACTTTGCATGATAAATGGAGAAACCCCGAGAGCCGCAATACTTCCTATTACTTTTGCATCCGGACGTAAATTTTTCTTACGGATACGAATCACGCTTTTTTCTGATATTAAAAAGTGAACTACCCACAGCGCACTAATTGCCTGCGAGATAATCGTTGCTAATGCTGCACCTCGAACCCCTAGATGTAATCCAAAAATAAAAATTGGATCAAGGACAATATTAATACATGCACCAATCAAAACAGATAACATGGCTATTTTAGAATTTCCTTGACCACTAATAAACGTATTTAACCCAATTGCCAATTGTACAAATACGGTTCCAATCAAATAAATACCAATGTATTGGTCTGCATAAATAATCGTAGTCTCACTTGCTCCAAATGCATATAAGATTGGTGTTTTAAACGCATAAAATAAAATCGTCAATACAACGGAAAATATCAATAAAAGACTCGTACTATTGCCCAATATTTTTTCTGCTTTGTCATAATCTTTTTTCCCCAGGCTCATAGACGCAAGAGGCGCCCCTCCCATTCCAGCAAATGCACTAAACGCTGCAATCGCCATAAGAATCGGAAAGGTAACTCCAACTCCAGTAAGAGCCATATCTCCGTATCCTGCAATATGCCCAATGTAAATACGATCGACAATATTATATAAAACATTGATAATCTGTGCCGCAACTGCTGGAAGTGCCATTTCAAGCATTAACTTTCCAAGTGGTGCTGTTCCTAATTTCTCATCTTGTTTCATCGATTTGGTTTGTACTTGTTGTTTCTTATTATCATTCATTTCCAAATCACTTCCTCTTTTCTTTTTGTATATCTTTTTTTGCCACAATATGCAGTATAACACAGATGCTCTTTTCTTTCTAGAGAAACGTCATTTTCTACACACAGTACTATCCAATATGAATATTCATATAACTATGTCCCGAAAGTGTTTTATTAAACGCAATAAATGCAACTACAATCAACGTACCTGCAATAAATCCTGGTCCATTAAACGCTCCTGTTAAAATCAACAAAAGAAGACGAGCAAATTTTAACGCATACCCCAACTCAAAATTAGGTTGTGTGTAATTTGCTATAGAAACAAATGCCATATAAAGCATAATTTCTGCGTTAAACCAGCCGGATTTTACAGCAAATTCTCCAAGCACAATACCTGCAATCACGCTAAGAGGTGTACTTAACATACTTGGTGTATTTAATGCCGCAAGGCGTAATCCATCTATAGACAACTCTAAAATTAACATCTGAAAAACCAAAGGAATGTTCACAGCATCTTTCACACTTATAAATGCAAACATTTCTGGAATCCAAGATGGATTTTGCATCAACAATAGGAAAAATGGCATTAAAAACACCGTCAAAATTGTAATTAAAATTCTAGTGAATTTCAAGTAAATCCCTGTAATCTCTGGGAAGTAATAATCATTTGCTTCTTCAATCATATCTAAAATAGATGTCGGAAGAATCATTGCCGACGGAGAATTATCTACCAAAATGGCAACCTTTCCCTCTAGAATACACGCTGCAGCTGTATCTGGGCGTTCCGTAAACTTATATTTAGGAAATGGATTGAACCATTTTCTTTGAAACATAGCCTCTGCCAAACTCTGCTGATTCATTCTTAAATCTTGAATTTCTAACTGTTGAATTTTTTCACGGATTTTTTGTAGCAACTGCAAATCCACCTTATCAGATAGATAACAGATTGCCACATCCGTGCGGCTAAGTTGACCTGCTTCTGTCATTTCCATCACAAGATTTGTATCTCGAATTCTTCTTCGAATCAACGCCGTATTAAATACAATCGTTTCTACGAATCCATCTCTCGAACCACGAAGTGATTTATCTCGTTCCGGTTCTTCTACTCCTCTGGCAGGATAGGTCCGTGCATCAATTGCAATACATGCCTGATACCCTTCAATAAACAGACAAGTCACACCCGATAGCACATTCCTTACAATCTCATCAAAATCATTTAATACGTCCACTTCTACATATGGAATGCATTGTTTGGAAAACGCTGTTGCATCCTCTGGCATTTGATCTTCTGAAATAGAAAGAAACGATGTCATAATTTTTAACATCGTTTCATCCTTTGCAAAACCATCCACAAAATAAAATCCTGCTCTTTTACCGCCTATTATAAGTTCTCGACATATAATATCAAAATTTCTTTCTACATGAAGGATTTTGTCCATATAAGAGAGATTTTCTTCAAAATCCTCACTCATCTTTTTTTCATTTTTCTGTATCATCGGGAATTATTCCTCCTCTTAAAACAAACTTCTTTCAAAGTATTATTCCCTCTGTACCGAAAAATATTCGTTCCTATGTACCATCTATTTTGTAGTGCTTCCAAAACCACCGTTTCGAACTTCTGTTACCTTATCATCAACTGTGATACCGTATTCTACAAATATACCTTGCATAAATCCTGCGCCTTGTACAAGTTCCACTGTTTTATCTTCATTCGTATCATTCGTAATTTTCGCAAACATATGTCCTTCATTATCGGAATAAAAATAATCACTGTCAATGATACCAACTGTGTTATTCAACTGAAGTCTATACTTAAAGCCAAGACCGCTTCTTGGGTAACATTTTAATACCCATCCTTCTTCCATCTCCACACGAATTCCTGTTGGAATTTTCACACTTTCTCCTGGTTTTACAACAAAATCTACTGGTGCATAAAAATCATACCCTGCAGAACCTGCGGTAGCTCGTCTCGGAAGATTGATTGATTCATAAATTTCTTTTATTCCCTCCTCTTCTCCAAACGTATCGATCCAGTCCTTCTTAAACTGTTCGTAACTTACCTTATGAAATCTTGCTATTCTTTGCATTTTCTTTCTCCTTCATGTAAATGTACCTTCTCGTCCTGCAGACTACGCTGTACATCGATTACTCTTTGATTGGAACTTCCTTTCCAGTGGAGCAAAGCATCCTTCTTTTCTTCCTCGAATCTGCCATCCACAAGAACATCTATACTTTTTAACACTGGAAGATCTTTGATCTGATCCCAAACAAACCCTGTGTACAACCACTGCGTTTTTTCTGGAAATCTAGTCCGAATCTCTTCCGCTAGTTCTGTGATTGTCTGTCGATTTCCAGGATACAAAGGATCTCCGCCACTATATGTAATTCCACTTATATAATCCTTTTGAAGTTGTTCAAATATTTCCTCTTTTGCTGCCTGATCAAATTCCAATCCTGATTTTGGATCCCAGGTAATTTGATTATGACATCCTTTGCAGCCATGACTACATCCAGATACCCATAAAACTGTTCGCAGTCCTTCTCCATTCAACATATCATCTTTTGTAATATTATGATAGTACATGTTACATGCTTTTCCTTTCCGCTATTTCAGCCATCTTGGCATCGTTAAGTCTAGTATCTCCCTTTACTCTTGAATAGGACAGATAGCCATTCATTCGATCAATTTTTGTTAAATTGCTACTACCGCACTCTGGGCACACATCCATGTCAAGTTCCTCATGCCCACAGTCATCACAATAAGACAAGGAAAGATTGACTCCCTCATAAAATCCTTTCGCCATTGCTCTTCGCACAAGCGTCTTAATTGCCTCCGTATTGTAACTAATTGGATATTTCACATATTGAATCTTTCCGCCATTACATAAATTCCAAAATCTTCCTTCCAGATCTTGCTTTTCAATTGGCGTAATATCCTCTGTTACATGGCAATGAAAACTATTACTTACATATTCTCGATCAGAAACATTTTCTATAATACCATATTTTTTACGGAACTGCTGCACTTGAACACCACAAAGATTTTCTGCTGGCGTTCCATAAATTGCATACAAGTATCCATCTTCCTCTTTAAACTCATTTACACGCTGATTGATATATTCTAATGTCTGGCGTGCAAACTCTCCATCTTCCACCAAAGATTTTTTATTATATAATTGTTGAAGTTCATTTAATGCTGTAATTCCAAAAGAAGCAGTAGCTGATTTTAAAAGTGGTTTGATCTTATCATAAATGCCAAGATGTCCCCCATAAAATCCTCCTTCACAATATGCCAATGGATTTGTAGAAGCTTTCATTTCTCCTAAATAATCATAGGTTCTTATGTGAAGCTGGCGAATTAAATTCAAATAATAATCTAACACTTCAAAGAACGCTTTATTTTCTTGCTTTGCTTTTGCATAGATCATTGGCAAATGCAAACTAATCGCGCCTATATTAAAACGGCCAACAAAAACAGGTTTATCCTTCTCATCAGCTGGTTTTAATCCACCTCTTTCAAAATATGGCGACAAGAATGCGCGACATCCCATAGGACTTACGACTCTTTTGTATTTTTTATACATCTCTGGCACATACCCTTCTCCTGATAGACTCAACCAATCTGGATACATGGTATTTCTTGAGCACTCAATACCTGCTTCAAATACATCTTCTAGTTCTTTCCCTGGACCATGAAGATTTTCATCATACAAAAATACAATTTTAGGGAACAACACCGGCTTTTTGTGCCCTTCTTTTCCTTGACCTTTTCTACGAACCTCTAGCATTTTTATTGTAGCAAGCTTTCCGTAAACACTTGTGCAGATTCCCGCCGTCATTGTAATAAACGGGTAATCTCCGCGGCTTGAAGATACAGAGTTAAACTTATATTCCCAACCTTGGAATCCTTGTTCCATTTCTCGTTCTAGGTCTTTCCATGCAACCTTTTGTACAACTTCTTCCGGAAGGTTAAGTTCGCGATATTTCTCAATCAAACGCATATGTGATTTTTTTGCATATGGTTCCAAAATTCCATCTACTTCCGGCACTGTAAATCCACCGTACTGTTGACTTGCTGCGCTTAACACAATATCTCCAATTACATCAAATGCAGTATCTAGCGTTTTAGGTTCATTATACCAAAGGTTACCCATTTCAAATCCACCACTTAACACACTCTTTACGTCAAATAAGCAGCAATTCATCGTATCTCGTCTAGCCGACATATCATGAATATAGATATATCCTTCTCTTATAGCCTGAATCTCTTCTACTGTAAGGAAAAACTTTTTATAAAGCTCTTTGTTTAACTCATTAAATATCAAACTTCTCTTTGTAGAAACCAAAGCACTATCTGTATTACTGTTTTCTTTGTCTCCTATGTACATAATAGACTGACTTTTCTTATATACTTCATCTAACATCTGTACAAAGTCTTGCTTATAATTTCGATAGTCTCTATAGCTTTTTGCAACAGCTGGATTTACTTTTTCAAGGGCACCTTCCACAACATTGTGCATCTCTGCTATTTTCACTTCATCCTTCCCCATAGACTTAACTTTTTCTTCTACAAATTGACAAATAAAGTCAAGTTCATCCTCTGTAAATTTTACTAGTGCTCGATACGCAGACTTATTCACCGCAACAACGACTTTTTTTACATTAAACTCTTCTTTCGTACCATCCTTTTTTATTACATAAATCATATGAATTCCTCCTCCATCTCACATCTATATATTGTATTTTCATCACAAACTAAAACTATATCATGTGTTTTCCAAACAATATTATCATTATTTGCACGCTTGCGTCAACTCAGAATCTTTCACAAAAAATGTAGATTTCATTTGCAGCAATTTTGGTGAAAAATATTTTCTTTTCCAATATATAACTATTGACATCACAACCAAAAGAAAGATCCAGACGTCAATTTGCCTAGATCTGATTCTCGCCTATTTAGAAAATGGAGTCCCATATAAATCATATGGAGTCACTTGGTATACATAGTAATTTAACCAATTTGTATATAAATTATTTGCATGAGATCTCCATATCAACTCTGGTCGTATCTCATCGTTATCAAGTGGATAGTAATTTACAGGAAGCGCAATTTCCAACCCTTTTGCTTTATCTCTTTTGTATTCTGCGTCAAGCGTCACTCTGTCATATTCTGGATGTCCCATAACAAAAATCTGCCTGCCTTCCTCTGCCATACATAAAAATACACCTGCTTCTTTTGAATCCGCTAAAATCGTAATTCGCTCATCTGCTTCTAGTAACTCTTGCGGAACAGCTGTATGCCTAGAGTGGGGTGCAAAAAAGACGTCATCGAATCCACGAACAAGTGGAATTTTCCGATTTCGAACATGGTGACGATACACACCAAACACTTTTTTAGGGAGCAATATTTTATCAATGCCATAGTGATAATAGATTCCCGCCTGTGCGCCCCAACATAAATGAAGTGTGGATGTGACATTGGTTTTGGTCCACTCCATAATTTCTTTTAGTTCCTCCCAATAGTCCACCTCTTCAAAAGGCATCTGCTCAACCGGTGCACCTGTGATAATAAAACCATCAAACTTTTGCTCTCGAATCTCTTCAAAAGCAACGTAAAATTTATGGATATGACTTGTAGATGTGTTTTTTGAAATATGACTTTTTACACGAACAAACGTCACATCTACTTGTAATGGGGTGTTCGAAAGTGAACGTAAAATCTGAAGTTCTGTATCCTCTTTTAAAGGCATCAGATTCAAAAGTCCTATTTTAATTGGTCTAATGTCTTGATGAGTTGCACGATACTCATCCATCACAAAAATATTTTCTCGCTCCAATATTTCTTTTACTGGAAGGTCATTCTGTACTCTAATCGGCATCTTTTAATCCTCTGTTTTCTCGTTTTTTCTCGTTTCTACTTCCTGTTTTTCGTTTGTTATCTTTACATATTGCCCTTGTGCGTTAACAAAACTATCACTGCCATATGCTTCTGTTTGGGTTGGAAGATTTTTCCGTGTCAACTTATTTTCAATCAACATCTGCACCACATAGTAAATCACTGCAAATGTTGGCACACCAAGAATCATACCTGCAAATCCAAACAAACCTCCTCCAAGTAAAATTGCAAAAACAACCCAGAACACAGAAAGTCCTGTGTAATCCCCCAAAATCTTAGGTCCAATAATATTCCCATCTAGCTGCTGAAGAAGAATAATAAATATAATAAAATAAATTCCTTTCTGTGGATCTGCCAATAAAATTAAAATAGCACTTGGCACCGCTCCAATATAAGGTCCAAAAAACGGAATTACATTGGTTACTCCTACAATCACGCTGACAAGAAGGGTGTACGGCATATTTAGAATAGATAACCCTGCAAAACAAATTACTCCAATAATAGCTGAATCAATAATCTTTCCAATCAAAAATCCACCAAAAATATAATTACTTTTAATTGTAAGATGTAAGATTAAATTTGCGTGAGAAGTATTGAACAATGCGTAAATTATTTTTTTTGCTTGCTTTGCAAATACTTCTTTGCTAAACAAAATATATACAGAAATAATAATTCCTAAAATTGCATTAAAAAGTTCACTAATTACATTGATTACACCTACTGTCAAATTTGACATTAAAATGTTAATCTGAGCTAACAAATCACTTCTCATCCATTTTTGTATGTAATCTGTCGATTCTTTAAGAATACTATTCATTAATTGACTGATCGTCGTGTCTTTCGTATTCATTTCCGTGATTTGATTCACCAAACTGGTAAGCTGGCTTGGCACAGTCAGGATCATATCTCGAATGCTTCGATACAATTCTGGAATCATCATATTAAACAACGTAAATACAATAAATAACATCACAGAAACGGCTACAAAAATTCCTGTTCCCCTAGCGATCCCATACGCTCGTTTCTTGTTTTTCATTTTACTCATCAGAAATGGGCGGAGATTTTTTTCAACAAGCTTTACAATTGGATTTAATAAAAAAGCAATTACACATCCATAGAGAACTGGCTTTAGTACGTGGTAAATCTTTTTTACCGCTTCCGATAAATGCGGAAGTCTTAAAAGTGCAAAATAAAAGACAATGCTAGCTGCAATTACTAAAAAAAAAGTCATCCCCCTACTGAATCTTTGTCGTAAAACAGATGGACCTTTATTCCCCAAAATAGGACGTTTCAGATAAAACTCATTTGATTCCATTTTTTTCTCTTCTTTTGTGTTATCTTGTTCACGGTTCATGAATCAACTTCTCCCTTTCCTTTTCACTTGTCTTTGATTATATCTCTTTTATGTAATTCCCGTCAAGAAACAACCTTTTTGCTTTAAAAAAATGTCCGGATTTTTCCGGACATTTTAAAGCGATTCTTCAACTTATCTGCACTGAAACGTAGCACAATTTGTTCCTTCACAACGACTAGCTTGATCTCCTTGAACATCAATCTTCCCAGCCTGACACTGACAATCACTATTGTACATACATTCTGTGGCTTTACAGTCAACACAACTACATAAAGATGCCTTTTTCTCGTCTCCAAAACCTTGTACACTGTTTGTATATCCACTTGTTTTTCTTTCCTCAAAACTGTCACAACTTGTCTCCACAGCTGTGGTGGCTTTTTTTCCTCCCACCTCTACTTTATCTAGGTCACAAAGAAAATTTTTGTTGTGTTGGCATGTCTGTACATTACATTTTAATTCAGGCATACAATTACCTCCTTTTATTGAAAATTCAGTAACAGTATGCCCGAAATTTTTTTATTCATTCATTGAATTTATGCGTTTCTTCCACAACATTTTTTGTATTTCTTTCCACTTCCACATGGACATGGATCATTTCTTCCTATTTTCTTCTCTTTACGGATCGTTCCTGATTTTTTCTGCTCGAGATACAAACGTCTTCTTGTCTCATCATCAAAAATCTTCTTCCACTGTGGTAATTCATAAAGCCAATCAGCTTTTGCATCTACCATATTTTTGTAAAGTTTTTCTTTATCAAAAGCAAGACTTACAACGGTATCTTCTGCCATAGTTTCAATTGGATTAGGCTCAACCAAGCTATCATTGATTCCGTCTAAGAAACCAACCATAACAAGTACTTCCTGTCCATATTTTTTTGCAAGTTCAGCTACAGTTCCCTTTACTTCTTCATCAGGATTTTCAAGAAGTTGCTCATAAATCCCTTTTTCAATATTAAAATAACCTCCCCAAAATTGCTCTAATTGTTCTCTTGAAAGCTTTTCATTATAGGCGGTTTCATGCCATTGTTCTAATAAACATTTTTCACTCATGGTATTTTAACTCCTTTTATCATTATTTCGCTAATACGGTTATTATATAACATATTTACAAGTTCGTAAATCAGAAATTGCAATAAGGTACTTTTTTCGATATAATAAGTTTAATCTAACTATTTCACATTGATAGAAAGGAATTTTTATGAAAAAATCAAAACGTATTTTTGCTCTCATTACTGCCATTCTTTTAATCTTACTGTATGTCAGCACACTTATTTTCGCATTAATTGACCATCCAATTTGCAATAGACTTTTAAAGATTTCCATAGCTGGAACCATTGTACTTCCTGTTCTTATTTATGCTTACACGCTTTTTTGCCGTCTCTTTCATAGAGATGATTAATCTGATCCTACATATATAAATAAGCAAATTCTAGGGCAACCTTGATAATGGTTGCCTTTTTTTCTTCTAGCTTAAGGTCTGATTTTCTTATATTTTCTCTTTTTTCAAGATATTCTTCTGTCGAAATAATTTCTTTTTTTTCTTTATCATGCATCCTAACACCTCCTTATTTTATTTTGTCTCAACGTTACATTCTATGAAATCATTTCAACATTTATTCCAAAAAAGCTGCCCTAATCGAGCAGCTTTCATCTTATCTATATATAATATCATCTCTTCCTGGTCCGTTACTGATCATTGTAATCGGATACCCAATTTCCTTTTCAATAAACTCAATATAATTTCTACAATTCAATGGAAGATCTTCATATTTTTTTATTCCTCGTATATCACACTTCCACCCTGGAAGTTTCTTGAACACTGGTTTCGCTTTTTTTAGAAGATGTGTAACTGGAAATTCAGTGGTGATTTCATCCCCAATCTTATAACCTACGCAAACTGGGATTTCATCCAAATATCCTAGCACATCGAGTACTGTAAATGCAACTTCGGTAGTTCCTTGTACTCGACATCCATACTTAGAAGCCACACAGTCAAACCACCCCATACGCCTAGGCCGACCAGTAGTTGCACCATACTCTCCACCGTCTCCTCCACGTTTTCGAAGTTCTTCTGCTTCTTCTCCAAAAATTTCACTTACAAATGCTCCAGCCCCAACCGCACTCGAATACGCTTTACACACAGTAACAATTTGACGAATCTCATAAGGTGGAATACCAGCTCCAACCGCACCATATCCTGCTAGTGTAGACGAAGATGTTACCATTGGATATATGCCATGATCTGGATCTTTCAATGATCCCAATTGCCCTTCTAACAAAATGTTCTTTCCTTCTTTCAAAGCATGATGAAGATATAAGGACACATTGCACACATATGGTTCAATCATTTCTTTATAACTTTTTAGTTCCTGATAAAGTTCCTCAGGAACAATTAACGGCTTATGATACAAATGTTCTAAAAGTACATTTTTTATATTTGCCACACGAACCACCTTTTCCTTCAGCAATTCGTCATCAAAAAGTTCACTTACTTCGAACCCTATTTTTGCAAATTTATCGGAATAAAATGGAGCAATTCCTGACTTTGTAGATCCAAAAGATTTCCCTGCAAGGCGTTCTTCTTCATATGCATCAAACTTTTTATGATAGGACATCACAATCTGTGCTCTTTCAGAAATAAGAATTTTCGGCATTGGAACTCCCTTTTCAAGAAGGGATTGTATCTCTTGAAATAAAATCGGAATATCAAGTGCTACACCATTCCCAATCACACTAGTAGTATGGTTGTAAAATACACCTGATGGTAGCGTGTGCAATGCAAATTTCCCATAATCATTTACGATCGTATGTCCTGCATTGGCTCCACCTTGAAAACGAACAATCACATCTGCTTCTTTCCCAAGCATATCTGTGATTTTTCCTTTTCCTTCATCTCCCCAGTTAGCACCGACTACTGCTTTAACCATTTTCTTTCCTCCTAATCTAATTTTCACTTTAAAAGTATACTATATTTTTTCTCATATGTAAAATAGTATTTACATATGTCTTGTCAGAAGCATATCTATAACTTTACAATAGGAGGATTTGACTCTTAGTTAATTGCATTTGCTGCATCATATCCTGATTTTACTGCATTTTCAATATCAGATGCACGATCTTTACAATCTCCTATCTTTGTCACTGCAATTCCAGCTGCATCCAATTTATCTGTTTCAA
>JARIEI010000112.1 GCA_029256845.1 Ruminococcus sp.
GTTCTGTTTTGGGACAGACGCCGTAGTTGGCGAGTAATGATAATAGGAGGTGCCATATGTACGCAATTATAGCAACAGGTGGTAAACAGTACAAAGTAGCCGAAGGCGATATCATTAAAGTAGAAAAACTTGGTGTAGATGCTGGAGAGACTTATACATTTGACCAAGTACTTGCAGTAAACAATGATAATCTTGTTGTTGGAAACCCAACAGTTGAGGGTGCAACAGTAACAGCTTCTGTTCTTGGTGACGGAAAAGCAAAAAAAGTTATCGTTTACAAGTATAAGAGAAAAACTGGATACCATAAAAAGAATGGTCACAGACAACAGTATACAGCAGTTAAGATTGAAAAAATTAACGCTTAATCTGGTGGCAGAATGATTAAGGTAACCATTTACGAAAATGGGCAGCATGAATGGATTGGCTTTGATGCAGAAGATCATGCAGGATACGCCGATTCAGGTTCAGACATTGTTTGTGCTGCAGCATCAGTTCTTATGATCAATACGATCAATGCAATTGAGAAATTTACAGAAGAGAAGTTTTCTGTATCTTCAGGAGATACCGATGATGTTCCTTTCATTAATTTTCGATTTGATAAGCATCCAGGACATGATGCCAGATTACTGTTAGAAACTATGCTTCTTGGTCTTCAAGACATAGAAAATAACAGGGAATATGAACCATACATTGATATTATCTTCGAGGAGGTGTAATAACCATGATGAATTTGAACCTTCAATTTTTTGCACATAAAAAAGGAGTTGGTTCTACAAAGAACGGACGTGACTCTGAGTCTAAGAGATTAGGAGCTAAGAGAGCTGACGGTCAGTTTGTAAAAGCTGGTAACATCCTTTACAGACAACGTGGAACAAAGATCCATCCAGGTCTTAATGTAGGACGTGGCGGTGACGACACACTGTTTGCTTTAGTAGACGGTATTGTCAGATTCGAAAGAAAAGGCAGAGATAAGAAACAGGTTTCTATCTATCCAGTAGCTGAATAAGCGTATAAAGCACATGTTAGCCTCAGACCGGATTTGTGTCTGAGGCTTTCTTTGTCCAATTATCATTTATTTTTAATAGTAAAAAAAATACTCTTGTGATATAATATGTAACAAATAAAATATAAATAGAAAAGAAAAGGATACGAATTATGTTTGCAGATAGAGCAAAAATTTTTATAAGATCTGGACGTGGTGGAGACGGTCACTGTAGCTTCCGTCGTGAACTCTACGTTCCGAATGGTGGTCCAGATGGTGGAGACGGTGGACGCGGTGGCGACTTAATCTTTGAAGTGGACAAAGGGTTAAATACTCTTGTAGATTATCGCCACAAAAGAAAATATGCCGCAGGAGATGGAGAACAAGGTGGAAAGAGACGTTGTCATGGAAAAGACGGAAAAGATCTTGTACTTCGTGTACCTGAAGGAACTGTTATTAAAGAATTTAAAACTGGAAAAGTTGTCGCAGATATGTCTGGCGATAACAAACGTCAAGTTGTATTA
The DNA here is from genome assembly GCA_029256845.1 of Ruminococcus sp. Taxonomy (GTDB): domain Bacteria; phylum Bacillota; class Clostridia; order Lachnospirales; family Lachnospiraceae; genus JAHHTM01. The sequence goes on from JARIEI010000112.1 coordinate 1,507, forward strand.
AAAGGTGGAAAAGGTGGACTTGGGAATATGCATTTTGCCACATCTACAATGCAAGTTCCAAAATATGCTCAACCAGGTCAGCCAGCCATGGAATTGGAAGTTCAATTAGAGCTAAAGGTAATTGCAGATGTTGGACTTGTAGGATTTCCAAACGTTGGAAAATCAACGCTTTTATCTCGCGTAACCAATGCAGATCCAAAGATTGCTAACTATCACTTTACAACTTTAAACCCAAATCTTGGAGTGGTTGATCTTGATGGTGCAAAAGGATTTGTAATGGCTGACATCCCAGGACTTATTGAAGGAGCTTCTGAAGGAGTTGGTCTTGGACATGAATTTTTACGTCACATTGAACGTACAAAAATGATGATTCATGTAGTTGATGCTGCTGGTACAGAAGGAAGAGATCCAGTCGATGATATCCATAAGATTAATGCAGAATTGCAAGCTTATAACGCAGACATTGCTTCTCGTCCACAGGTAATTGCTGCCAATAAGACCGATCTTATTTACAGCGAAGACGAAGATCCAGTAGAAAGACTAAAAGCTGAATTCGAGCCTCAAGGAATCAAAGTATTTCCGATTTCTGGAGTTACAGGAAGTGGTTTAAAAGAACTTCTTTATTATGTAAGTGCACAGCTAGATAAGATGGATTCCAAGACCCTTGTATTTGAACAAGAATACTTCCCTGAAGAGGAATTAATTTACGAAGATCTTCCATACACAGTGGAAAGAGAAGAGGATGCCTTTGTAGTGGAAGGTCCAAAGATTGAAAAAATGCTTGGATATACGAATCTTGATTCGGAAAAAGGATTTGCGTTCTTCCAGAAATTCTTAAAAGACAGTGGAATCCTTGAGCGCTTAGAAGCAGAAGGAATTGAAGAAGGAGATACCGTTCGTATGTATGGTCTTCAATTTGATTACTATAAATAATTATAAAATACAGGAGAGATAACATGACTACAAAACAAAGAGCTTATTTAAAAAGTCTTGCTATGACAATGGATCCTATTTTTCAAATCGGAAAGTCTAGCATGACACCTGGTCTTACTGCAGCCATTGCAGAGGCTTTAGAGGCACGTGAACTTGTTAAAATCAGTGTGCTTCAAAACTGTTTAGATGACCCAAGACAACTTGCAGAAACTATTGCAGAACGTACAAGATCTCAGGTTGTTCAAGTTATTGGGAAAAAGATTGTACTTTACAAAGAAGGAAAAGATGATAAGAAAAAAATCATTCTTCCATAGGAGATAAATCATGAAAATAGGGATTATGGGTGGTACATTTGATCCCATTCATATTGGACATCTTCTTTTAGGAGAATTCGCTTATGAGCAGTTTAAACTAGATGAAATCTGGTTTTTACCAAATGGAACTCCGCCACATAAAGAAAGCGAAAGTATCGGTACAGATTTTAATCATAGAGCTGCAATGGTTCAAGCTGCAATTTATGATACACCATACTTTAAATTATCTCTACAAGAATCCAAAGAAGGGGTTCATTATACCTACCAAACACTTTATGAGTTAAAAGAGCAATATCCGCATCATGAGTTTTATTTTATTGTCGGTGCAGATTCTCTTTTTTCCATCGAGTCATGGATGCATTTTCGAGAAATTTTTCCATCTTGTACGATTCTTGCTGCAATGCGAGATGATAAGGATCTTACAGATATGGAGAGGCAAATCGATTATCTTGCGACTCACTATGGTGCTAAGATTCTTATTTTACGTGCGCCGTTGTTAGAAATTTCTTCAACAGCTATTAGAAAACGAATCTTAAACAATCAAACAGTTCGATACATGGTACCAAACATTGTTGTACAATATATTGATGATCATAAGCTTTACTATGAGGATACTTAAACATGGAAGACAGGAAAGAAATTGAAAAGAAACTTCGTAAACGGTTAAAACCAGAACGATACGAACATACCATGGGGGTTATGTACACAGCAGCATCTCTAGCTATGAGATATGACACAGATGTGGAACAAGCAATGTATGCAGGATTATTACACGATTGTGGGAAATATTGCTCCACAAGTGAACAAATTCACCTTTGTGAAAAATATGGAATCCATCTGTCAGAATCAGAGCTTGAGATGCCTGCTTTAATTCATGCCAAGCTTGGAGTTTATCTTGCCGAACACCAGTATGACGTTTCGTCCAAAGAAATACTTCAAGCAATTCGATACCACACAACAGGTCGAAAAGCAATGACGCTGTTAGAAAAAATTGTTTACATTGCAGACTATATCGAACCAGGACGAAAGATGATTCCAATTTTACCTGAAGTTCGATTAGCCGCATTTCAAAATATTGACGAGGCTGTGTACCTTAGTGCCGGAGCAACGATTTCTTTTCTTAAGGGCACAAGTCGACCAATTGATACTTTAACAAT
>JARIEI010000172.1 GCA_029256845.1 Ruminococcus sp.
ATTCTTCTTATACTGGATCTTCTTTATCTTCTTTTGGTAAAGGTCTTCTCATTGCAGGAACTTCCATTTACCATACCACTAACATATTGAGTTATAACTGATGTTTCACTGTCCATGGGACCTTTCCTCCTTATTAATCATTTCCAATTTTGCTGAACATCTATGTATGTTCTTCCGATATTTTTATATCTTTGCTTCTCTTTTGGATTGACTTAATAATAGCATATAGATTTTTATTTGTCAAGCTATTTTATAATTATGTATCAAATATCTTTTTACATTATTTAATTTTCATAATTGTCTGACTATTCACTCTTATATTTAAAGGTCCCTACTGTGAAAACTAAATTTAATCCTATTTTGCCTGGAGTATAATTTCCCCAGTTTGAAGTCCTTCTGACTTCGCTGTAACTACAATATCTCCACTTTCTTCATTCGACTGAATCAGTGCTAAAATCAACCCCGAAAATGCATGTCTTGAAGATGCCTTATCATTTTCTCTGCACCCAGGATCTCCGTTTCCTAATCCAAGAAGATGCCCTGCCCCAGTCACTTCAAAGAACACCTTATTTTCTGCATTTGGTACAACGATTCCATTCTGGTCTATAATAGAGACCTTTACACAAGAAACATCTGCACCGTCTCCATCTAGCACACTTCGATCCGCTTCCAATTTAATTGCAGCGGCTTTCCCAGCTGTCCGTTGTACATCTTCCACAACTTTTTCTCCATTTTTATATCCCACAGCAAGAAGTTCACCTGGATGATATGCTACTTCAAATGGAATCCAGTCTCCTTCTAGTGTTTTTCTTCCAAGGGACTCGCCATTTAAAAATAACTCTGCTTCGTCACAATTTGTATATAAGCGAATTATCTTAATCTCTCCCTCTTTTTCCCATGTCCAATGGGGCATAATATGAATTAATGGTGTCTCCTTTATTCTTGCTTCATAATAAAAACAATCATCCTTCGGGAATCCACAGGTATCCATAATTCCAAAATTAGATCCCACTTGATATTCTTTTAATGGTGTTGGCTCTCCACGATAATCAAATCCAGTCCAAATAAAGAATCCTCCTGTCCTTGGATTCTCTTGATAAAAGTTCCATGTTTGCCATGGTCTTGCAGTTCCTCCAGCGTTTGGTCCTCCTTCTCCCCCCATCATAACATAGCGGGTGCCATAACTAGAACAATGTCCTCTTTCTTTATTGTCTTCATAAATTCCTCTTGTTGTATACCACGATGCACTTTCTGTACTCAAAAATTTCATCTTTGGATAACTCTGACTTAAATTTTGAATTTGATTATTATTTAAATTTGATTCTGCATAGTTCATTCCAAATACATCGTATATTTCCATTCCATATTTTCCAGCCATTTCACCAGATAAAAATGCTTCTGCTGAAAGGAACAATCTACTATCATCTAAATTGCGCGCAAATGGAAGCATTTTATCTAGAATTCGAAGTGCTTGATAACTTCCTGCAAATATTTCTTCATTTGACATACTCCATGCAAATACAGATGGATGATTTCTGGAACTTTTAATCAGTTCTTCCAAATCTTCCATGCGATGTTTCGTTGTTTCTATAATTCTGTTCTCATTGATTACAAGCACACCCAGACGATCACAGGCATCTAATAACTCTAGTGTTGCCGGGTTATGAGAAGAACGAAATGCATTGAAACCAACATCTCTAATCTTCTTGATCTTGTAATTTTGAATGGCATCCGGAATTGCCGCTCCTACTCCTACAAAATCCTGATGAAAACAAGTTCCATAAAGAGGGGTTGGTTCCCCATTCAGTAAAAGTCCCTGCGTAGTATACTCAATACTACGAATACCAAAAATAGTCTCATAGTTATCCACTATTTTATCGCCCTCAAATACTTCTGTAATAGCTGTATACAAATACGGATTTTTGCATTCCCACAAATAGGCTTCTTTGACCTCCATCTTGCATTTCTTTGTGTCCTTTCCAAAAGCGAAAATGGTTCCTTGTGTTTCAACTTGTCCAATTTCTTCTCCCGTTGGACTTACAATGGTTGTACATACACGATATTTCTTCTCTTCATGTGTCTCGTTGCATACTGTTGTCTCAATTTCGAGCATCGCATCCTTGCCTTTTACAACCGGTTTTACAAAAACTCCCCAACGATCCACATGAGTATTTTCATATGTGGTAAGCCATGTATGACGATAGATTCCACCACCTTCATACCACCATCCTTCACTACCATTTGTTGTATCACAACGCACCAGGATAACATTATCCCCTTCCTCATCCCCGTACTTTGTAAGTTCTGTTACATCAAACTGAAATCCTGTGTAACCAGAATAATGATCTCCAAGAAAACATCCGTTGTACCAAAACGAAGCATTTCTTGTCACACCATCAAACTCTAAGACCACACGTTTTCCTAATGTACTTTTCGGAATTTTAAATACTTTACGGTAATACGCAACTCCATCTGGAATATATCCTTGTTCCCAATTGGTTGCATCTTTTTTTACTCCAATTTCTACTCTAAAATCATGTGGTAGATCCACTTTTTTCCAATGTTTTGCTGATTTTGCTTTTTCTGGAAGATTTCCCATAAGCATATTCGCTGCGTCTATATCTCCCTTAACTTCATCCCCAGCTGGAAGAATATCCTGTAGGGCTCGTAGCATATTTCCAGCGCCTGCAAATGGCTCAAACAACTCATCATCCACTGCGTTAGTAATTCCAGCTACAATTCCACTCTTAGCATATGTCTTTGGTAAAGGTCCTACTTCATCAATAATATACATCCAGTTTTTGTCAAATCTTTGTTTTGTTCTCATTTTTTCTCTCCCTACACTTCAGCTTGTCGACGACGCTCTTCTAACTCTTTTACAATTTTTTCATGTTCTTTATCTGTAAATTTATTAAACAACATTGGAATAATTGAAAGTCCACCAATCACTGCACAGAACAACGTAAACGCACCATGAATCATGGCTTGTGTTTCCGTTGTGACGTGGTTTGGTACGTAGTCCGCAATTTCCAATACAATACCAATTACTCCAGCACTTAAAGCCATACCAATTTTTGCTGTTAGTGTTTGAGTTGAACTAATTAAACCTTCTTGACGATTTCCAAATTTCCATTCTGCATATTCAATTGTATTTGTCAGCATTGTTGCAGATACAACCGCTGACATTCCAAGAGGAATACTTGTCAGTGCATACAGAAACATCACCAATGGAACATTTTCAAAGCCTGCAAAGAAAAATACAATATCCACGATGATTCCAAAAACTCTTGACCCTATGAACACGATATTTGAATCAAATTTTTTGGTAAACATTGGCGCAATAACTAATCCCAAAAACATTCCTGGAAGGAATAAAATGCTAAAAATTGGAATTAAATTTTCAGATCCTACGCAATCTTTTACATAATATATAACCATTCCTTGTTTTAGCATTGTACCTATATTGGCAAGAAGACCACAGCAAAGTAATAAAAGCAATGGTCTATTTTGTGTAATTGCTTTTACCGAACTTTTCAAGGTGATTTTTTGATTTGAAACTGGTTGTACATGTTCCCTAATATTCGCAAAACCAATCAAATAAAAACCTGCTCCAATGATTCCAACAACTAACGCGGTCATCATATAACCTTTTTGCTTATTCCCGTGTCCTAATGCGTTAATCAACGGAATAGCAATTACTCCAAGCACTGTTGTTGCAAGCGTTGTTGACATACGTGAATAGCTGATGATTTTAGCTCTTTTCTGTACATCTGATGACATTGCTGCTGGCATCGTCCAATATGGAACATCAATAGCTGTAAATGCCATACTCATCAATACATACGTAATCCCGGCATACACCACTTTAAGTGTCGGAGACAAATCTGGTGAACTAAAGTTTAACACCAAAAAAATTACAATAACTGGTGACATAAATAATAACCAAGGTCGATAACGTCCCCATTTTGTTCTTGTATGGTCTGCAATACTTCCCATCATTGGATCATTTACACCATCCCAAATTCTAGTTAGCAGCATAATGATACTCGCAGCTCCAGCTGTTATCCCAAAAATATCTGTGTAAAATACCATCATATAACTGCTCCACAAACCAAAAATGAGATTTTGTCCGAATCCAGCTATGGCATGTCCGAACATCTCCCTCTTTTTCACTTCGCCTGCCACAACTTGTGACATCTCCGTGTTTTTTCCAATTGATTTCATAATATTTCTCCTCCATCGTATCTATTACTTCTTTTTTTAAGATACAACAAAAGTGAAATTGATTCATTGCCAAAAACAAGATATTCAATATGCTTTTTTATCAAATTCAGACATTTTGATGATTTCCTTTTCTACACTCCCCTGGAAGAACCCCAAATTCTCCTTTGAAAATTTCGTAAAAATGACTGGCATTTCGAAACTCCATTTGTTCCATTACGGCAGATACACTCATGCCCTTCTCTTCTAATAAGAATTTAGCCTGTTTAAGCAAAACCCTCTGACAATACCTTGTAATTGTAAGACCTGTAAATTTTTTTACTACTCTATTCAAATAATCGCCACTGTAATTTAACTCCTTTGCCAAACTTTGTCTTGTATACTTTCCAGGATTCTCTTCAATCAAAAGCTTTACTTTTTCAAATAGCTGTTCTTCTACTGAAGAATTTAATGCTACATAGCTTATCTTATACAATTCTTGATTCTGAAACACCCCAAATAGACGTTCTACTAGTCCACAAAACATATGCATATATCCAGGAGATTTTTCAATTAATTCTCTAGTCATTCGTTCAAACAATTCATAGATCTGATTTATTCCCTTGTCACCACCCTTTGGGGATATGTAAAGATAATCTTTTTTATAAAAAGTTTTTTGTCCCATACTAGACATTAAAAATCGGTAAATACTACCAGTAGTATTCCGAGACGTTTCAGCCATTTCACGAATATACTCTTTTGATAGACACAAATATACTACAAAGAAATCTTTGCCTGAAATTTCTCTATGCTTTGTGTTTCGATTTATAAAACACCCTTCTCCCTTTCTATATACATAGGTACTCGATTCGATCTGTTGTTCTACTGCGCCTTCTAATACATACATTAATTCATAGTAATCATGTTGGTGAATCTTTATTCCCCATTTCTCTGGGAATACCATGTTACCATCCTCATTACTGCCTTCACTTTCTTGCTTTGTCGTAAATTTTTTTCCATCAATAATTCCGCCAAAACTTATATTCTGTTTCTTTTTATATTGTCCTCCTGACATCACATTGATAGCAAAAGGGACTTTTAGATATCTCATATGATCCGTTCTAAGCAATTCCAATTGTTCATCTTTTTGTTTATTAGATGTAATCTTAATCTCATCATTTAATGCGTACCAGGGAAATATAAACATACTACTCACCTTCTTTTCTATACAAATTTTCAATAACACTATTCCCCCATTATCTTACATTTATATTAGGATATCAAGGTTCTATATATATTTCATCTTAATTCACATTCTCTAAGTTTTACGTGATTTAATAGGTGTTATTTCCTATTTTTCATAAACTCTCTCCATATATAGAAAAGCCGAAGAACTAAGCAATTTGGTTTAGTTCTTCGGCTTTTTACAGTTATGCATATATTAACAAATTTCTGCTCCTGCAGGCATGTCTTTTTCTGGTGTGACAAGTGCTAAGTTTCCTTCTGCATCCTCTGCACAAAGAAGCATCCCTTCAGATAAAACTCCTGCCAATTTTGCTGGTTTTAA
>JARIEI010000149.1 GCA_029256845.1 Ruminococcus sp.
TTACCTTCACGATCTTGGTATTGGCTCTGTTATTCTAAATCCCATCTTCGAATCCGACAACCACGGCTATGATACGAGAGATTTTAAAGCGATCGATTGTCGCCTTGGTACCAATGATGACTTTACACACGTTTGTCAGGACTTGCACTCTCATCAGATCAACATCATTCTGGATGGAGTATTTCATCATGTCGGTCGTGGTTTTTGGGCGTTTAAAGATGTGCAAGAACACAAGTGGGATTCCCCTTACAAAGACTGGTTCTTTCTAAATTTTGACGGAAATAGTTGTTACGACGACGGATTTTGGTACGAAGGCTGGGAAGGTCATTATGAACTTGTAAAATTAAATTTGCAAAATTCTTCCGTTGTCGATTACCTCTTGGAATGTGTTCGCTTTTGGATGGAAGAATTTAAAATTGACGGGCTAAGACTAGACGTTGCTTATAGTCTTCCACCACACTTCATGGAAAAACTCCGTAATGTCTGTGAGGAAATAAATCCAAACTTTACCCTAATTGGGGAAGTACTCTTTGGCGATTACAACACAATCGTAAACGACAAGATGCTCCATAGTTGTACAAACTATGAATGCTACAAAGGAATTTATTCTAGTTTCAATAGTATGAACTTATTTGAAATTGCTCATTCCTTGCATCGCCAATATGGACCGGATCCATGGTGCATTTATCGCGGCAAGCATCTAATTAATTTCGTCGACAATCACGATGTCACAAGAATCGCAAGTATTTTAACGAACAAAAACCATCTTCCTTTGGCCTATGGAATTTTATTTGGTATGCCGGGAATCCCATGCCTTTATTACGGAAGTGAGTGGGGCCAAGAAGGTGTCAAAGCCCCAGACAACGATTATGATTTGCGCCCTTGTTTTGAAGCTCCTATGCCAAACGCTCTGACCGAGTTCATTCAAAAACTTATTCAAATCCGTCAGCAAAGTGATGCTCTATGCAATGGTGGATATCACAATACACTGATTACGAACAAACAACTCATTTTTGAACGTAAAACAGAAACGGAGCGAATCCTCGTTGCCATCAACGCAGAGGAGTCCACTTTCTGTGCATCAAACGTAGAACTTTACGGAACCTTTACCGAACTTCTAAGTGACCACAGTGTAACTTTAGAGGGTTCTTTGGAACTTCCCCCTTACAGCGTCCTATACCTTAAGCAAAAATAAATTTTAAAAATGGAAGAGCATTGATTTACTCTTCCATTTTGTTTTTTATGCAAAAATTACTTTACGGAAATTTTTCTTTCCTTTTTTAAGGACAATTCCGTCTTCGCCAAATTTTTCTTTTTCAAATGTTGTTGCAATGTCTGTCACTTTTTCCCCATCTACTGCAACTCCACCTTGCTGAACAGCACGTCTTGCTTCAGATTTTGATGGAACAAGTCCACTCTTTAATAAAAGTGTGAGAATATCAATGGATCCATCTGTAAAGTCTTCTTCTGTAAGTTCTGCAGTTGGCATATCTGCTGCATTTCCCTGGCTAAACAACGCTCTTGCACTTTCTTGTGCTTTTTTCGCTTCTTCTTCTCCATGAACCATTTCTGTAAGTTCATATGCAAGAATTTCTTTTGCTTTGTTTAATTCGCTTCCTTCCCATTTATCCATTTCATCGATTTGTTCTAATGGAAGGAATGTAAGCATACGGATACATTTAAGAACGTCCGCATCCCCAATATTTCTCCAGTACTGGTAGAAATCAAATGGAGAAGTCTTATTTGGATCAAGCCATACTGCACCAGACTGGGTTTTACCCATCTTCTTTCCTTCAGAGTTCAGAAGAAGTGTAATGGTCATCGCACTTGCATCTTTTCCAAGTTTTCTTCTGATTAACTCTGTTCCAGCTAACATATTTCCCCATTGATCATCTCCACCAAACTGAAGATTACATCCGTAGTTTTGGTACAATGCCATAAAGTCATATGCTTGCATGATCATGTAGTTGAATTCAAGGAATGTCAATCCTTTTTCCATTCTCTGTTTGTAACATTCTGCTGAAAGCATTCTATTTACGCTGAAATGAGAACCAACTTCACGAAGCAAATCAATATAGTTAAGTCCAAGAAGCCAGTCTGCATTGTTTACCATCAATGCTTTTCCTTCGGAAAAATCAATAAATCGACTCATTTGTTTTTTGAAACAATCACAGTTGTGTTGAATTGTTTCTGGTGTCATCATAGATCTCATATCTGATCTACCAGATGGATCTCCGATATATCCTGTTCCTCCACCGATCAATGCAATCGGCTTATTTCCAGCCATCTGAAGACGTTTCATTAAGCACAATGCCATGAAATGTCCTACGTGAAGGCTGTCTGCTGTTGGGTCAAATCCGATATAAAATGTAGCCTTTCCATTATTAATAAGATCTATGATCAATTCTTCGTCTGTTACCTGTGCAATCAGACCTCTTGCCTGTAATTCTTCGTACAGTGTCATTTTCTTTTCCTCACTTTTCCTCAAATATTGTAAAAAGAGCCCCCATCCAAAAGGACGAGGGCTCGTAAGCTCGTGGTACCACCTTCATTCACAGACAATTCACATTGTCTGCCTCAGCGAGTTTCTCTTATGACCAAAGATAAACCTTGTCATGCAATCACTCAGTACTGTAACGTGTACCAACCCGTCATAGCCTACTTGTCATCCGTTCGGTATGAAGCTCCGAGATGTATTCATAACAGAGTGGATCATGTGCCTCTCATCTACCGGCGACTTTCTGTTTTTTCCAATTCTATCACTACTTGTTCTCTTCTATGCTTTTCTCCTATATGGTGCATATCTTATACGAAACCACTCCTTTTGTCAAGGACTGATTTTAGATTTTCTCAATGTTCTTATTTTACTGGAATACTTTTTCCGTCAATATAAACAGCTTTCACATTTAAGTCTTTATCTAAAAGTACAAGATCTGCTGCTTTTCCTGGTGTAATACTGCCACATGTGTCGTAAATTCCTATTTCTTTGGCTGGATTTACACTCGCACATGCCACTGCATCTTCCAAAGGAATTCCCATCTTTTGAACAGCTGTTTTCATACAATCCATAAGGTTGGTCGCAGATCCTGCAATGGTTCCATCTTTTAATGTTGCAAGTTTGCCTTTTACGAATACGTCCTGACCACCTAATGTATACTTCCCATCTGTCAAACCTGTGGCACGCATACTATCGCTGATCAAAATCATTCGATCTGCTCCAAACATAGCAAATGTAGCTCGTACTACAGATGGATGAATGTGCACACCATCACAAATTAATTCTGCGTGGCAATTTTCATCATCTCTTGCAGCGCCGATTACCCCTGGTTCTCTGTGATTTAGTGGTGGCATTGCATTGTACAGATGCGTGATGTGGCTTGCACCTTTATCCAATGCTTCCTTTGCAATCTCATAATCCGCTGTTGTATGAGCAATGGAAATGACAACCTGATCTTTCATTTCCTCAATAAACTCCATTGCTCCATCACTTTCTGGTGCAATGTCAACTAATTTTATAAGATTTCCAGATGCCTCTTGCAGTCTACGAAATTCATCCGCATTACATGGTCGGATGTTCGTTCCTGCCTGTGCCCCTTTTTTCTTTGTGCTAAGATATGGACCTTCCATATTAATACCAACTAATTTGGCACCTTTTCCATTCTGGTGCCCTGCGGCAACTTTCATAATTTCCATCAGATCTTCTTCTGACAATGTCATCGTCGCTGGACAAATAGATGTGACACCGATAGACGCTTCATAATCTGCCATATGCTGAATTGCCTCTGGCTTTGCATCACAAAAATCATCTCCTACACATCCATGGAAATGAATATCTACAAGTCCTGGAATGGCAAAACACCCTTCTGCGTCTATGACTTCTGCATCACTTGTGGCAGTTTCGACAAATTTGCCATCTTCCATTACAATCTGTCCAGGCTCAAATGTCTGGTCTTCTCTATAAACCTGTACGTTTTTTATAATCATAATGTTCGCTCTTCCTCTCTGCACTATTATTATCTTGGAATTTTAGACAATGCTGCTGCATCCGCTACGATTGTTACATCTGGATGCATCTGAAGAATAGAAGCCGGAACTTCTGGTGTAACATCTCCGAAAAATGCTTTTGCAACGATCTCTGCTTTGTCTTCTCCACTTGCTACAAGAAGAATCTTCTTTGCACGCATGATCGTACCAATTCCCATTGTATATGCCTGTCTTGGAACATCATCTGCTGATGCAAAGAAACGTTTGTTCGCTTCAATTGTGCTTTCTGTAAGATTTACACAGTGTGTTTCTTTCTCAAACACAGGTGCTGGTTCATTAAACCCAATATGTCCATTGTGTCCAAGTCCGAGAAGCTGAAGATCCACTCCGCCTAATGATTTAATAAATTCCTCGTATCTTTTGCATTCTTTTTCTGCATCTGCTTCCATTCCGTTTGGTACGTTCGTTCTATCTGCATCAATATTTACACGGTCAAAAAGATGCTCATGCATAAAATAATAGTAACTTTGATCATTGTCTCTTGTAAGTCCTTTGTATTCATCTAGATTGACTGTTGTAACTCCTGAAAAATCAAGATCTCCATTCTCATACATTGCCACTAAATTGTCATAAGTTCCAATTGGAGATGAACCTGTTGCAAGACCTAAGACACACTCTGGCTTTGTGATCATCTGTGCTGCAATAATATTGGCTGCCTTTCTACTCATATCTGCATAATCTTTTGTCTCAATGATTTTCATATCTTTTCCTCCAACAATTTCTATTTTCTGTGTTGCCCTCATTATATAACTTTTCCGACTGTTTTCTCAAGTCTGTAATCAAAAAAAGTATTTTATTTCCACTAGCATTAATCCATGTGGTGGTGCTGTCACTCCTGCCTCCTGTCTATTCTTTGCCTCCAAAATATCTTTCACCTGTTCCGGTGTATAAAAGCCTCTTCCCACTCGTATGAGCGTTCCCACAAGAATTCGAATCATGTTATATAAGAATCCATTTCCTCTCACCCGAATAGTAATTTCATCTTTTTCCTGTATCACATCCAGGCTATAAATGGTACGAACCGTATC
>JARIEI010000133.1 GCA_029256845.1 Ruminococcus sp.
GAAGCAGTCAGGAAAAGACCAGGTATGTACATCGGTAGCACATCATCCAGAGGTCTTCATCATTTGGTTTATGAAATCGTAGACAATGCAGTAGATGAGGCATTGGCCGGTTATTGTGATACAATCAATGTAAATATTAACAGTGACAATTCAATCACTGTTATAGATAATGGACGTGGAATACCGGTTGGCATGAATACAAAAGCAGGGCTTCCTGCAGTGGAAGTCGTATTTACGATTCTTCATGCTGGTGGTAAATTTGGCGGTGGAGGGTATAAAGTTTCTGGAGGCCTTCATGGTGTTGGAGCCTCTGTTGTTAACGCTCTTTCTGTTTGGTTGGAAGTTGAGATTTACAACAAAGGAAATGTTTATATGCAAAGATATGAAAGAGGTAAAGTTGTTCAAAAATTGACTGTGATTGATCACTGTGATTTGGAAAAAACTGGTACAAAAGTAACGTTTCTTCCAGATAATGAGATCTTTGACGAGACCGTTTTTGACTATGATATCTTAAAGCAACGTTTCCGCGAGATGGCATTCTTAACAAAGGGACTTAAAATTATTTTGACAGATTTTAGAGGTGAAGAACCAAAAGAAAAGACATTCCACTATGAAGGTGGAATTAAAGAATTTGTCACATATCTTAACAGAAGTAAAACTCCATTGTATGATAAAATTATATATTGTGAAGGAGTAAAAGATGGTGTAATTGTTGAAGTTGCAATGCAGCACAATGATTCGTACAGTGATAATACGTATGGTTTTGTAAATAATATTACAACTCCAGAAGGAGGAACTCACGTTGTAGGATTTCGAAATGCGTTAACAAAAACATTTAATGATTATGCTAGAAAGAATAAATTATTAAAAGATAATGAGCCAAATCTTACTGGGGAAGATATAAGAGAAGGTCTCACTGCTATTATCAGTGTAAAGATTGAAGATCCACAGTTTGAAGGGCAGACAAAGCAGAAGTTGGGAAATAGTGAAGCAAGAGGAGCTGTGGATAATATTGTTAGTACTCAGCTTGAGATTTTCTTAGAGCAGAACCCTGCAGTTGCTAAGATTACAGTTGAAAAATCAGTGTTATCCCAAAGAGCAAGAGAAGCTGCACGAAAAGCACGTGATCTTACAAGACGAAAATCTGGACTTGATGGAGGTGGCCTACCAGGAAAGCTTTCGGATTGTTCAGATAAACATGCTGAGAATTGTGAGATTTACATTGTTGAGGGGGATTCAGCAGGTGGATCTGCAAAGATGGCACGAGATCGTAAAACACAAGCAATTCTTCCACTTCGTGGAAAAATTTTAAATGTGGAAAAAGCTAGACTAGATAAAATTTATGGAAATGCAGAAATTAAAGCAATGATCACTGCATTTGGAACAGGAATTCAAGATGATTTTGATATTTCTAAATTGAGATATCATAAGATTATTATCATGACGGATGCCGATGTAGATGGAGCACATATTAGTACCTTATTGTTGACATTTTTATATCGTTTTATGCCAGAACTCATTAAAGAAGGGCATGTATATTTAGCGCAACCACCACTTTATAAACTGGAAAAGAATAAAAAAGTTTGGTATGCATACAGTGACGAGGAATTGAATTCCATTTTAACTGAAGTAGGTAGAGATGGAAATAATAAAATTCAGCGCTATAAAGGTCTTGGTGAAATGGATGCTGATCAGCTATGGGAAACGACAATGGATCCAGAAAATCGTATTCTTTTAAAAGTTTCAATGGATGAAGAAAGTTCTTCTGAACTAGATCTTACATTTACAACTTTAATGGGGGATAAGGTTGAACCAAGACGAGAGTTCATCGAAGAAAATGCAAAATATGTAAAAAATCTTGATATATAATTAATTGACGATCTTTGGAAAAGTAGCAGGAAAGGATAGAAAGATGGAAGACAATATTTTTGATAAAGTCCACGAAGTTGACTTGAAAAAGACAATGGAAGACTCTTATATTTCCTATGCCATGAGTGTTATTGCTTCTCGTGCGCTTCCAGATGTAAGAGATGGATTAAAACCAGTACAAAGAAGAATTCTATACTCCATGATCGAATTGAACAATGGACCAGATAAACCGCATAGAAAATGTGCACGTATCGTTGGAGATACCATGGGTAAGTATCACCCACATGGGGATAGTTCAATTTATGGAGCATTGGTAAATATGGGCCAGGAATGGTCTACAAGATATCCGTTGGTGGATGGACATGGAAATTTTGGATCAATTGATGGTGACGGAGCAGCCGCTATGCGTTATACAGAGGCGCGTTTAAGTAAAATTTCCATGGAAATGACAGCTGATATTAATAAAAATACAGTTGATTTTGCTCCAAACTTTGATGAAACAGAGAAAGAACCTGTGGTTCTTCCAGCAAGATTTCCAAACTTGCTCGTAAATGGTACTTCTGGAATTGCAGTTGGAATGGCAACCAATATTCCACCACATAATTTACGAGAAGTGATTCATGCAGTGGTAAAAATCATTGATGATCAGATTGAAGAAAATGGAGATACTACCATTGAAGATCTTTTAGAAATTATTAAAGGACCTGATTTTCCAACAGGGGCAGAAATTTTAGGAACGAGAGGAATTGAAGAAGCATACCGTACTGGACGAGGAAAAA
This sequence comes from Ruminococcus sp., assembly GCA_029256845.1. Classification (GTDB taxonomy): domain Bacteria; phylum Bacillota; class Clostridia; order Lachnospirales; family Lachnospiraceae; genus JAHHTM01. Next base: position 2,649 of record JARIEI010000133.1, read on the forward strand.
TTCGTGTTCGAGCGGTTTCTGATATTGAACCTATGGCAAATGGGAAAAATAGAATTGTTGTAACAGAATTGCCATATATGGTTAATAAAGCTCGACTCATTGAGAAGATTTTCGAACTTGTGAAAGATAAAAAAATTGATGGAATTACAGAAATTGCGGATCATTCCAGTAGGGAAGGAATGCGCATTTGCATAGAACTTCGTCGAGATGTAAATCCAAATGTAATTTTAAATCAGCTTTATAAACACACACAATTACAAGATACTTTCGGAGTCATTATGCTTGCTCTTGTAAATAATGAGCCAAAAGTTATGAATCTTTTAGAGATTTTAAATTATTATTTAAAACATCAAGAAGAAGTTATTACTAGAAGAACCCAGTATGAGTTAAACAAAGCGGAAGAAAGAGCACATATCTTAAAAGGACTTTTGATCGCATTAGACCATATTGACGAAGTGATTAAAATTATACGTGGGTCTAAAACCGTGCAAATTGCAAAACAAGAATTGATGTCTCGATTTGAACTTTCAGATGCACAAGCTCAAGCTATTGTAGACATGCGACTTCGAGCTCTTACCGGATTGGAAAGAGAAAAACTTGAAAAAGAATATGCCGAACTTATGCAAAAAATCGGAGAATTAAAGGCAATTCTTGCAGATCGCAAATTACTTCTTGGAGTAATAAAAGAGGAAATTTTAATTATTGCAGAAAAATTTGGTGATGAGAGAAGAACAAAGATTGGATTTGACGAATATGATATTTCCATGGAAGATCTAATTCCAAAACAAAATGTTGTTATTACAATGACAAAATTAGGATATATTAAGCGAATGACAGTCGATACCTTTAAGAGTCAAAATCGTGGAGGAAAAGGAATTAAAGGTATGCAGACAATTGATGAAGATTACATTGAAGAGTTGTTTGTTACGTCCACACACCATTACATTATGTTCTTTACAAATACAGGTCGGGTGTATCGTCTAAAGGGTTACGAAATTCCAGAAGCTAGTAGAACAGCAAGAGGAACAGCAATAATTAATCTTCTTCAACTGATGCCAGATGAAAAGATTACAGCGATCATTCCAATTGAAGAATATGAAGATGGTAAGTATCTATTCATGGCAACAGAGAAAGGATTGGTAAAGAAAACCCCAATTCGTGACTATGCAAATGTAAGAAAAACAGGACTAGCAGCAATTACACTTCGTGAGGATGATCGATTGATCGAAGTAAAAATTACAGAAGAAGATGAAGATATCATTCTTGCAACAAAATATGGACAATGTATTCGTTTCCATGAAAAAGATGTTAGAGCCACAGGAAGAATATCAATTGGGGTTCGTGGAATGAACTTAAGTGATGGAGATGAAGTGATTGCAATGCAGATCAGTACCCAAGGAAAAGAACTTTTGATTGTATCAGAAAAAGGTATGGGAAAACGTACAGGTATAAGCGAGTTCACAGCACAGAACCGTGGTGGTAAGGGTGTTAAATGCTATAAAATTACCGAAAAAACGGGAAATGTTGTAGGGATGAAAGCTGTAGAAGAAGACAATGAAGTCATGATCATTAACACACAGGGAATCATTATTCGAATGCAGTGTTCTGATATTTCTATTCTTGGTAGAATTACTTCTGGAGTAAAATTAATCAATCTTCCAGAGGGAGAAAAGGTTGCAAGTGTTGCAAAGGTTAGAAAAGCTTCAGCAGAAATTGATGGAGAACAGGTAGAGATATCTGAAGACGAAGAAGATTAAAAAAAAATTAAGGGTCGCATTTTATGCGGCTCTTTTTGTAACCAAAAAATAGAGGAGCAAATTCTTTTGTATTGTAATAATTCCTGTTTTGCAATATACTTAGAATTATATTAAAGAATGAAAACAGGAGGATAAAGCATGTCAAAAAAACAAATCGGAGGTCTTATTATAGCTGTAATTTTGTTTATTATTACGGGAATAACAAGTTTATTTACAAATGCAGCCGTTAAACACACATTTATGTCAGATATAGACAAAACAGTACTTAATACAAAAGTGCAGAATACTCCAACAGAAAATTATATTGCAGTTGTTCCAATTACAGGTACAATCGAAGCGCAAAAAGAAGAGTCTGTTTTCGAGATATCACAAGGTTATCAACATCAGACCATTCTTGATTTTGTAGATCAATTAATGGACGATCCTTATAACCAAGGTATACTTTTATACTTAGATACGCCAGGTGGAGCAGTGTATGAAAGTGATGAATTATATTTAAAACTAGAGCAGTATAAAGAAATAACTGGAAGAAAAGTTTGGAGCTATATGTCACATGTAGCAGCATCTGGTGGATATTATATTTCTATGAGTTCTGATAAAATTTATGCGAATAGAAATACAATTACAGGGTCAATTGGCGTTATTATTTCAGGAGTAGATATGTCCGGACTTTATGAAAAACTAGGAATTCGATACTATAGTGCCACAAGTGGAGATTATAAAGACAGTTCTAAAATGAATGAAAATCAGCTGCAAATCCTCCAAGGAATGGTTGATGAAACATATGAACAGTTTGTTGATGTTGTATCCAAAGGTAGAAATATGCCAGAAGAAGAGGTAAAAAAATTAGCCGATGGAAGAATATATACCGCAGCACAAGCAAAAGAAAAGAATTTAATTGATGAAATTGCTTCCTATGAAGATGTTACAGCACAAATGGGCCAAGAATTAGGAGCAACTGAATTTTTTGAAATGGAAATGAAGCAGCCTGTGATATCTTCATTCTTCTCTAAAATAGAAAAAATCGTTCCAAAGTCAGAAGCTGAAGTTTTGAATAATATAAAGAATGAACAAAAGAACGGGAGGCTGATGTATTATGCAGAACAGCTACAGTAGCGAAAAAGAAAGATGTCAGTATGCTGGATTTTGGGTAAGAGTTTCAGCCTATATAATTGATCAAATGATTATATTTTTAGGACTATTGCTTGTAAGAGTTGTTTTATTCATTGTTGGTCTATTTTTTGTAAAGGGAACAATGGATGATAATTTCTTGTTTAGTTATTCAATAAAAGATATCATTTTATATATTTGTACGGCATCTTATTTTGTGTGTTTCACCTATTATACAGGAACAACAATTGGAAAAAAATTATTACATTTAAAAGTAATTAATAAGACAGAAGGGAAACCACTTACCTTTATCACTTTGTTATATAGAGAAACTATTGGTCGTTTTTTAAGCGGAATTATCATCAATATTGGGTATATGATGATTGGAATTGATCAAGAAAAATGCGGATTACACGATATTTTGTGCGACACAAGAGTTGTATATGATATGACAAAAAAAGATAAAATAGAAGATAAAATAGAAATAAAAACAGGGGAAGATGTGGCACAGGAAGTGATAGATATCACACAACTAGACCAGGAGAAACTAGAAGATGAAACGAATAGTGATGATGATTTTACGTAATCTTATATTTGTACCATATATGTGGTGCCAACTATGCTACCACGCATCACATGTAGAAAAATATACGGAAAACGAACATTTTAAACTATTAAAATATATTGTATATAGAGCGAATAAAGGTGGAAATGTAAGAATCGAAGCTTATGGAGAGGAACATATTCCAAAAGAAAATGGGTTTATGATTTTTCCAAATCACCAAGGAATGTATGATGTACTTGCACTTATAGCCACAATGGAACAGCCAATTTCTGTTGTGGCAAAAAAAGAAGTGGCGAATGTACCATTCTTAAAACAAGTGTTTGCATGCATCCATGCAAAGAGCATAGATAGGGAAGATATTCGACAATCGATGAAAGTTATCCTAGAAGTATCAGAGGAAGTAAAAAAAGGAAGAAATTATGTGATTTTTCCAGAAGGAACAAGATCAAAACAAGGAAATGTGCTTGGAGAGTTCAAAGCCGGAAGTTTTAAAACGGCAACAAAAGCAAAATGTCCAATTGTACCTGTTGCTTTAATTAATGCATTTGAACCATTTGATAGAAACTCCGTAAAAAATGTTACAGTGCAAGTTCATTTTTTAAAACCAATACAATATGAAGAGTATAAAGAAATGAAAACAAATGAAATAGCAATACTAGTAAAAAAACAAATTCAAGAAACAATAAAAAAATATGAAAAAAAATAAATTAAGCGTTGACAAAACTAGACTTTATCTTGTATAATAGGTCATGCACTGTTGATGAGACGACAGTTAGATACTGAAATGAAACAATTTCATAGTGACTTGCGAATCATAGATTGGCAGACGCATTCAGTATGAGGAGAAATACTCAAGAGGCTGAAGAGGCGCCCCTGCTAAGGGTGTAGGTCGGGCAACCGGCGCGAGGGTTCAAATCCCTCTTTCTCCGTTTGGTGCATAGCATCAAATAGATATCAAAAAAACTTTTAAAAAACTTGAAAAAAGTGTTGACAAAAGAGTTTGAACATGATATTATAAACGAGTTGCTGACACAGACAGCAATCGACAAAAGAACCTTGATAATTAAACAATAGACAACAGATCCTTGAAAATTTCTTTAAGAGATTATTTTTAAGAACAGCATCTTTAAGATGCACCCATTACGAAAGTAATGAAACAGTAAAGGGATAGAATTAGCTAGTAGCGATTCTTGAACAGAGCAAACATGATGCTTCGGTAGTTCTAAGTTCGAAAGAACCTTACTAAGAACATGCGAAGCGCATAAAGCGTAAAGTTTAAAAACTTAACTTTTTTATGCGAGAGTTTGATCCTGGCTCAGGATGAACGCTGGCGGCGTGCTTAACACATGCAAGTCGAGCGAAGCACCTTGCTTAGAATCTTCGGAGGAAGAGCATTGTGACTTAGCGGCGGACGGGTGAGTAACGCGTGGGTAACCTGCCTCATACAGGGGGATAACAGTTAGAAATGGCTGCTAATACCGCATAAGACCACAGCACCGCATGGTGCAGGGGTAAAAACTCCGGTGGTATGAGATGGACCCGCGTCTGATTAGCTAGTTGGTGGGGTAAC
>JARIEI010000119.1 GCA_029256845.1 Ruminococcus sp.
TATCCGTGCAGCCGGGGTGTTAGCGGTACCTTGTACCTGCAATCCGCTATAGCAGGGGTGATATTACGCTGAGGGTGCCTATTGGCAAAGCTGCCCTTAGCAAGTGGCGTTAAAGTCGTGGGTCTTACGCGACGGGAATCTGTGAATCGTGTCAGGTCGGGAACGAAGCAGCACTAAGCAGAACCTTCCGGGTGCCGTAAGGGTGCCTGCGGCCAGTTAACTGCTAAGGTAACGTTTGTTGAGAAGCATTCGAAGCGTAATGCACGTAAAAAGTAAACAACTCTGTCGCTTAACAGCTGACAGAGTTTTCTTTTTTCTTTCTTTTCTGTTTTTCTCTTAATTCTCTAAAAAATTGTTTCATCATACCACTGCATTCCTCTTCCAAAACGCCTGTGGTAAGTTCCACCTGATGGTTAAACGCCTTTACATCAAGAAGGTTTAAAACAGATCCTGCACATCCCGCTTTTGGATTCATACATCCTACAACTACTCGTTTTATCCTCGCTTGAACGATTGCTCCTGCACACATCTGACATGGTTCTAATGTCACATACAATGTACACTCTTCCAATCTCCAGTCATCCATTTTTCTACTTGCTTTTTTAATCGCCTGAAGTTCTGCGTGAGCCAATGTATTTTTATCCGTGGTTCGTCTATTATACCCTCTTCCTATGATTCGGTCCTGATACACAATTACACAACCAATAGGGACTTCTTCTAGAGTATACGCTTTTTTAGCTTGTTTAATAGCTTCTTTCATATATTTTTCATCTTGCGTCATATTGTTTCCTCTTTCTTACCTTATTTGCGCTACTATTTTATGTTCTATTTTCTAAATCTTTTGAATAAATTACATTAAAAGAAAGACCAGATCAGAGGTATCAAATGAATTCTGGCATTTATTATTTGTATGAATATAAAACAATAGAACCATTGCGAAATGCAGGTTTTATTCGTATTACATCCTGCTTTGAAACCTATTGTTTTCAAATTCATGCTCAGACACTTTCCTTTACATCTGAGAAGCTTGTACATCTATATGCACTTTTTCAAGAAGAAAATATATCTTACTATAGCGAAGTTCTAACTCTTCCTGTTCACGATGCTTCTATTTGTACCCACCTTAAAATTAGCAGCAATGATTTTCCAAAACACAAACAACTTTCAGAATTAACTGGTTTCCTTCTATCCGATGGGCAATACCATTATGCCATTTTAGAGGAAGGGTTTTTCCTTGACATAAAGACTTTGACCCTTTGGCCACAACCCTCTCCTTCCTCGAATCCAAAAACAAATCCTTCCAGTACAAGAAAGGAGGCTTCCTCTCGAAAGATTCAAAAAATCCAACGTAAAGATCTTTGCTGTCTTCCAAGACAATATTGGTGTCTTGCAAACAACAGCTTTCTTATGCATGGTTGTCGTAATTACAAACATCTTCTTCTTGTGGAAGAAAACGGGCATCTGCAACTTGGCATTCCTGGACTATACTCTCCTGAAGAAGCAAAAGCGGCTCAACTCTTTGGTTTTCCTCAATTTATTCAATCTTATGTAGATGAAGTCGAGCTTTCCGAACACGAAAAAGAAGAGGAACAAACCTTTGGCTATTGGTGTCGTTTCCTTTAACTTTAAAGATTACATCAGCCCATTTAATTCTTGATATAAGCGTTTGGCATATCCATCGGTCATGCCACAAACATAATCTGTCACAAGCAACAAACGCAAATACAATTTTTCATTTTCACTTTTGCCTTCTGCCTGTTTTCGATAAGCATTTTTATAATTATCAGAAATCAACGTTATAACCCTTTCATCAATGGCATTTAAAGAAACATCTGTATCATAATATAAAACTGCTTGCACTAATTTTTTCATTAAAAAATTAAGAATAACATCTTCTGAAAGTTCCATCTTATAGATTGCTTTTGAAGAAAAAACATATCGATACGCTATGTCGCCCAAAAGGTGCATCAGTGGCTCTCCCCATGTATGATGAAAAATGTCATATGGATATGTTCCGGCCATAATTGCATCATAATTTTCTGAAAATCCTAACGTAGCACTTCCGATCAAAACTCCTTGCGCTCGTACAATCCAATTTTTCACAGCGTATGCTTCTGGATTGGATACTTGTTTTTCGCAGCCTCGTTCATACAATTTTCTCAACTGTGCGACTGCATCAAATTGGTGTTGTGGATGCGCAATATGTAGATTTTCTAATTCATTTTCAAATGCATGGTAGGACAAAAAACCTTTTACAAATGCATCTTCAATATCTGCTGTTTTATATGCAAGATCATCTGCTGCTTCTAAAATATACGTCAATGGGTGCCTATGTCCTATTGTACCAGTGGCTTTGGCAATCTCCTGGTATATTTGCTGCTCTGCAAAATAATATCCCATTTTTTTATCTTTCACATTCCCTGTAGTTGGATCAATTTGAATGGATGATACGGGATACTTTATAATTGTATTTAGCAATGCGTAAGTCAGATTCATTCCGTGTTCATCCACTAGATAATGTAATCTTGTAACTAGCCGAAGTGCTTGTGCATTTCCTTCAAAATTATAAAAATCCTGCTTCATCTGTTCACTTAATAATTCTTTCACATAAACACCTTTAAACTTTAACAGGGGAAGGTTCTCTCGGAACCACCCCCTGATTGCTTCTTCTCCAAAATGACCAAATGGCGGATTTCCTATATCGTGAATCAAACCTGCACATTGCAATATGTGACAAATATCCTCTCGCATCTGTGGTGTAAAACCGACTGTGCTTCTTGAAAGAATATTCTCACCTATGTTTTGTCCAAGTGATTTCGCAAAAGAAGATACTTCCAATGAATGGGTCAATCTCGTACGAACAAAATCACTTTTGTCTAACGGAAACACCTGCGTCTTATCTTGAAGTCTACGAAATGATGCACTTCCTATGATTCTGTGATAATCCTTCTCGAATTCACTGCGAAGATCCAAACTTCTTCCATTGGAATTTCCCGGCCCTGGCCGCATCCTTTTTGTTGAAAGTAATGTTTCCCACTCCATATGTCATCCTACTTTCTATTAATCCAAATAAATCGGCGGTTCATACTCTTTTCCAAGTGCTTGCTTTTTTCGTTCCTGGTACCCTAAAAAAGCCCACTCTGTCATATCCATCCAACTATGTGTTTTTCGATCATATACTTGTACATACCCTATTCTTGTCGGATGCATACGTACGCTATTTGTTTGATACTCTCGCCTTGTATAAGGATTAATATCCCCTAACTCTCGATCTTCTTCAAAATCATGCCGACATACTACTGGTTGAAAATCTTCCGACTCATCATGCTTAGAAGTACTTTTTTGGGTAGAAGATGACGTTTGCTCTATTTTTTGTGTTGCTTTCTTTTCTAATTCTGTCAATTCCTCGTGAATTTGGTATAACTCCCCAATTGTCATATCAACTTCTTTCGGTTCATCTTTGGAATCTAACATTGGTTGCTCTGTTGATAAAATACTTAAGTAAAATGGACATTCCAAAATAGATGCGATCATGCGCATATCTTGCTCTTGAAAATTGTCTCTGCCCAGTCTCTGTGTAAGATTTTGTCTAGACATTTTCTTTCCTGTGCGCTTTTCAATGATCTCTGCCAGTTCTTTAATGGTCATATTTTTTCGACCCAAAACAATTTTAACTTGTTCTCCAAACGTAAGATTTTCCATAAACGCCACCTGTATCTTAATCCTTATTAATTCCTAAATATTCTTCAAATGTAATATTTTTGCTCTTTATCTTTTCTGCCACTTCTTTTCCCACATAACGATAGTGCCATGGTTCAAATGAAATATGTGTAATCTTTTCTTTGTCTTTTGGATAGCGAAGGATAAATCCGTATTTATATGCATTTTCTGCCATCCATTTTGCTTCTTTTGTATCTGCTTGTGCCTCATCTAATGCATCATACTCTGAAGAAACAATATCCAAAGACAATCCAAGAGAATGTTCACTACAATTTGGTGCAGCAATTACTTTTTTTGTATTATAATATGCATCTATGTAAGAATCCCCTTCATTCACTCTTATCTGCATATTCTCATTAAACACCTTCTTTTGATCTTCCATGGAGCGATAAGCTGATACTATATAAAATTTCATCCCTGCTTCTTCTCCATCTTTTAGCATACGCTTTGTATTTTCTGCAATTCTACTATCAACATACCTGTCTTCAGCAACCTCTGTCAATTTTGGTTTATATTTTTCATCCAATGGATAATCATTTCCTACATATACCAATTCCCAATTTTTTGGTTGTTTTGTGGACAATGTCGCTGCTGAATTTATAGATTCTTTTCGATCAGCAGCACTGTTTAATTTGCTATTTTCTTTTTTTAAGTTCTGAATCTGCGTTGTTAATTTTTTCCGTTCAGAATTCACCACTTTTTTTGCCGCAAGAAATGTAAGCAAAATTCCAGCTGCTGCCCCTAGTACAGCGCCAATAATCATAGCCTTTTTAATCAATTTTCTTTTTCTAATGTTCATTTCTACTTCCTTTCTAAAGTTCCTTCTACTTAAGGATTTTCGTTTTGGAAACAATCCATAAGTTCTGTCTTTATGGTTGTACAAATTTCATTTTGATCTGAGCAGACTGCGATTTTATATGGTAGTCCACCAATAGAAAACTCCCGATAATAAAACTGTTTGGATTGTTGGGGACGATGGAGTAATTGGGGTGGTGAAGTTAACTGAATCTCAAAACTCTTTGTACCTTGTGATAAGCCTTTTTTAGTTGCTTTCACATAACTTTCCTTTAACACCCAATACCGATAAAAACAATCATATTGCTCCGTTAAAGTTTTTTGACTTTGAATGTATTGATATTCTCTTTCGCAAAAGAAACGTTCCGCAACTTTTAAATCAATCTTTTGCATTTGTTGTATATCACATCCAATTGCTGTATTTTTTTTCCCTTTCATATCCATTGCACATAGCACATAATCTCCAGAATGTGACAAATTAAACGCTGGAAGTTCTTTGAACGCATATCCATCTATCAATTTCTCTAACAATGCCCAAGCACCTACGCTTTGTGCTTTTTTTTGCACGGAATGCAACCGATCCGCTTTTTGTTTTCGAAATTCCGGAACCGAACTATAAAACTTCTGATACGTGTTTTCTTCGTACAGTGGTGTAATATTCGCAATCCATACCCCTACCATGGATCCTCCTATTTTAATGTGTTAAATAACGAACCTCAAATGTCTCTAATGTAATTGCTTTATTAAATAAACTTCCTTGTGCGTGATCACATCCTAATTCTTTTAAAACATTTAACTGATCTTGTGTTTCTATTCCAGATGCTATTACATATGCCCCCATTTGGTGACACACATCGATCACTGCTTTGGCAACAATTTGATTATGATGATTTCCAACAATATTAGCAATCAAACTCTTATCTAGCTTAAGCCCATCAAACTTCATAATAGTAAGAATCGAAAAACTAGACTCTTTTGCACCAAAATGATCCAAAATCACTCTTATATTTTCTTTACGTATTTTATCTCCTGTCTCAGACAACATTTCCTGATTCATATCTGTATAAGACTCTGAAACCTCTACTTCAAGATATTCACATGGAACATGATATTGCTTAATAAGTTCAAGCATGCTCTTTGTAAAACTTTCCTGGCGAAGTGTTGAGCTAGAAAGATTCACAGATATTGGAACCATATCTTTCCCTTCACGATCCCACTTTTGCAGCGTTTTGCAAACCTGCTGGAACACATAAAGATCCAAATAATGCGAAAGATTTGTTTCCTCAAGGAGTGTCATATACCTTTGCGGATGCATCACTCCAAGATCCGGATGATGGTAACGAACAACCGCTTCTGCTCCTATCACTTCTTCCGAAATGACATCCATTTTAGGTATGAGACATACAATAAAACGTCCTGCTTCTATATCATCTAAAAGATCTTGCTTGATAATTGGTTCATGATGCCCCTTTCTACGATTCTTATAGTATTTATGCTTCTCATCTCGCATCATCCCTTCCGCATGGGCAACTAAATCATCAATACTAATCTCTACTTTCTGCCAGGCGTATCCCATGGATACTAATCCCAAACTAATGTTGTCTAGCTTTTCATGTGCATTATTTACTTTATGAACAAAATCCTCGTACGTAATATTTTCCATGATGACCAAGTATTCATCGCCTGTGAGACGGAACACCATGGCGCCTCTAAAATATTCCTCTAACACTTCTCCTACACGAGTCACAACCTCATCGCCATAGTCTCTTCCAAATTCCTTGTTAAAATTCTTAAGACCATTAATATCAACAGAAAGTGCTCCTGCAGACTTTAATTCATCTTGCTTTACTTCCTCAATATATCCTACGAAACTATTTCGATTGAGAAGTCCTGTAAGATTATCATGGTAACTTAAATACTGTTGTTGTATCTGCGTTTTTTGTAAAACAATTGCTTCCGAAATATATGGTAAGATAGCACGCATCAAAGACAACTCACATCCACCTTTATGCACACCCAAAACTGCTAAAACTGCAGTTACATCTTCGTTTAAAGAGCGAAAAATACTATAATCTGCTTCTGTTGTATCTGTGATTTCTCTTTGAAGCCATTTCGGATACTGATCAGGTTCTAACATTTTAACTTTCTCTCTTTGCCATGGTACATTTTGTGCGCACCATTCATATATCGTAAGAATTTCGTCTGCATCTTTCTCTATATAATATACATATTCTGAATCATAGTAATCTCGTATAGTACTCAATACTTCGTTCATAATTTCTATAATCGAACGCTGTTCATACTTCTCCATTCTTTACCTCTCCTCGGTCTTACTGTTCTTACTCCTTTAAGCACAACTTTTGATATACATAATAATTGTAGTATAAAGCATTTTAAATTGCAAGCTGTTATAGTTCCTCATCCCGAATAACCATTCTTAAGAAATCTTTCTCTTCCGTTTTTTTTCTTGGAATAAATCGTTTTGCAATGGATCCTTTCCCTCGATTTTTTACATAAAAATAACCAATCACAGAAAATACAACTGCACCGATAAAATTTACGATCAAATCTTTCATTGTATCAATGAGTCCTAAATCTAAGTATCCACCTAATCCCAAATTTGTTCCATTTATCGCCACCTCTGTAATTCCAGATATTGTCTTTACATGATTTCCTTTTGACGGATCAAGCATAACCGTAGAAATGCAATGTACAATTGTATCTTTTTGCATATCCATATGGAAAATCTGATCCATGCCAAATTCAAAGAATTCCCAGCATACTCCAATGGTCATCGAAAAACAAAAAGCAACAATCGCTGTAAATAAAGGCGATAATCGAAATAACATTCGTTCGCTTTGATTTAATAAATCAACCAGTGAAAAGCCAATGGCTGCAGCGAGAAATCCATTCAATGTATGTAATACCGTGTCCCAAAACGGAAATACAATATAATATGCTTGGATTTCCCCTAAAATTTCTGCCGCAAATATAAAAACAAGAATAATCACTTCCAACGTACTTGGAATTTCAACTCTTAATGTCACTTGTAAAAAACTTGGTACAATCAGTAATAGTAACGTTAATATGCAAAGAAAGACATTTTCATAGTTCCCATTAAAAAATTGAAGAACCATTGTAATTAAAACAAACAATCGTAAAACAAAATATACTATAAAAGAACTTTTATGCTCCCTTAACTCCATTTTTATTGCTTTCTTAATATGTTTCATAACATCCCCTTTCTACATCTGCTTACGTACAATTCGATATTCATCACCAGAACGATAATAAGGACATTCTTTAAAATCTCCAGTGATAAATCGTCCCATTTCATCTTCATCTAAATTTTGCATACATACATAACATTCATATTCTTCATCATACTCATAATTCATACAATATTCGCAGTTAGATACTTTCCGTTTTTTCATCTTCTCCCCCCATATAGTGTTTCATCTGCTGATAAATATAAGAAATTGGAAGACCTACAACATTATAATAATCACCCTCAATTTTATCGATATATGCTGCAAATTTTCCTTGAATCCCATATGCTCCTGCTTTATCCATTGGTTCCCCTGTCTGAATATAACCGTTTATTTCCGATTCGTCCATTTCATGAACAAATACCTTTGTCTCTTCTGCATGAGTATTCACAGTAAGCATTCCTTTCTCGTCATAAGAAAGAATTGCAGTTCCTGTAAACACTTGATGTGGCTTTCCCTGAAGACGGAAAAGCATTTGACACGCCTCCTCTTCATCTTTTGGTTTCCCCAAAATCTGATTGTCTAACACTACAATTGTGTCTGCACCGATAATGATTACATTTTCCAGTTCTCCCTGTATTTTTGCTGCTACATTGTGTGCTTTTTGAGAAGCGAGTTCTTTTACAATTTCTGATGGTTTTGTACTCACATATAACTCCTCTTGGTTACTGATTCCAATCTCAAAGTCAATGCCAATTTGTTCTAATAATTCTCTTCTTCTTGGAGAAGCAGAGGCTAATATCACTCTTTTATCCATGTATGTATCTCCTACTTTCTGTTCTTGATTTTCACAAAAAAATCACTTACACTGAAAAGGATTATAACAGATATTTCACAGAATAGAAAGAAAGGAACTTAAAATGCTAAAAATCATAATTTCTCCTGCAAAAAAAATGGTGATGAATGATGACTTTACTGGTAACATAACAGTCCCTGTATATCTTGAGAAAACTAAATATTTATATCAAGAATTAAGTAAACTAACCCTTGAAGAGCTCAAAACTCTGTGGAAGTGTAGTGACAAGTTAGCCATGCAAAATTATGAACGACTCCACACCTACCACCCTGAACACTCTATGGTACCTGCTCTTTTTTCCTACGAAGGAATTCAATATCAGCATATCGGAGCTCGAATTTTAGAAGCTTCTCAACTTTCCTATGTCTCCAAACATCTTCGAATCTTATCTGGGTTTTATGGAATTTTAAAACCTTTTGATGGTGTAATCCCCTACCGATTGGAAATGCAGACACTCTTTAAGACCAAACATGCAAAAGATCTTTATGATTTTTGGTCCGATTTTATTTATCAAGATTTAATTCTTGACAACACTACACATATTTTAAATCTTGCTTCTAGCGAATACAGTAAATGTGTTCTTCCTTTTGTAAAACCAAATGTTTCCATTATTACTTGCACATTTGGAGAAGAAGTAAACGGAAAAATAAAAGTAAAAGGTACGATGGCAAAGATTGCACGTGGAGAAATGGTACGCTATCTCGCTGAAAAACAAATTGAAAATATAGAAGATGTTAAAACATTTAATCGTTTAAATTATAAATTTAGCCCCATTCATTCTTCTAATACAGAATATGTATTTTTACAGTCATAATTAAAAACTCTCAACTTTTTTATCAACATTTACATATTTGACAAAGATATCTTGTATAAGTCAAGCTATAAAATTAAATTTTACTTTCACACTGCGCCTTATAGTATATGACGTTTTCATTTTAAATTTAATAATTTGAAACATTTTTCTAAATATAGCTTGAATTTTTACACAAATCATCTAAATTTTTCCAAGTGCATGAATTATACACATTTGTTGATAACTATGTTGATAAGTCTGGTATAACGTATGGATAACATATGGATAAACGTGTATAAGACTGGTTTTTCCCAAATTTATGACTACTTATCCATATGTTATACCCATTGTTTTTCATACTAAAATCATGCTTTTTAACACTTTTTTACTACTTATCCCCACTTTTTCGACAGTTATCCACATATATTTGTTGATAACTTTGATTATCATACTACTTTTTAATCAGATTTTATTACACAGAAAAAAAACACCGCCCTTGTGGCTACTTTTCCACAAAAACAGTGCTTCTAAAATGCGCGATCGGGGGTTCGAACCCCGGACACCCTGATTAAGAGTCAGGTGCTCTGCCAGCTGAGCTAATCGCGCTTATTCAATTTCCGCCATCTCCATATCTGTGACGCACTTTGTATTATATATCACCAATATAAAAAAAGCAAGTGATTTTTTATATTTTATTTATTTTATTCTAACACTTGCTTTTTCCATTTAATATTCTATATACTTCTTCAAAAGAATTTACAATACATAGAATTTTACAGTTAAGTTTTTTCTTATGATAGAGTTGCTGACAAACACAACATTTCCATTTCTTCTTCATTACATTCCCTCATATATAAAGATACTTTAATATATGGTGTTGAAGAGAAAATGTGAATTATTTTCTAACCGCAATAAGCTTATTGATTGGATTGCCTTTATTTGAAAACTTCTCTTCATACTCTGTCATTATATTTCCAGCATTAAGAAGCTCACAATGATGTAAATCGTATGTGAAATTTTCCAAAATCCAACCTGCTTCTTTGACTTGTTCTAAGGAAAATTCAAAAAGTTCTGTATTATCTGTTTTAAATTCTACAGAATGTCCCTTCTTCAATATCTTTTCGTATCGCTCAAAATACTCTGTAGACGTAAGTCTCCTTTTTGCGTGTCTTGCCTTCGGCCATGGGTCTGAAAAATTTAGATAAATCTTACTGATTTCATCTTCCGCAAATACCTCCGTTATATCTTTCGCATCCATGCAAATAAATCGAATATTCTCAAGTTCACAAAATTCTTGCGTATCAAACTTTTCCAATGCACGAAGTAAAACACTGGAATATCTTTCTATACCAACAAAATTGATTGTAGGGTGCGCCGCTGCCATATTTAAAAGAAACTTTCCTTTCCCCATTCCAATTTCAATATGAATAGGATTTGCATTTCCAAACACTTGACTCCAACATCTTTTTTGTGCCTCTGGTCTTTTAATGACTTTATCATGATTTTGAATTGTACTTTCAGCTCTTGGAATATTTCTAAGCCTCATATTTTATAACTCCTTTAATTTTTACTTCCACAATTATATATAGAATCAGTATAATACAGTTGCCTTGAAAATCCCACCTTTTTCTTTTATTCCTTCAAATATTTTTTGTCTGCAATGTAAAAGAGCAAAGGGATTCCTTCCTTTACTCTTTACATTATGGATTCCACTTTAAAATTCAAATACGGCAACTCCATATCCTGGAAGTGGATATGCGAAAGAATATGGTTGTCCGTCACATTCTTGTTTCTCTGATTTATAAACAAGTGATCTCTCTACTCCACTTCCTCCATATTTCTCTTCGTCTCCGTTTAAAACAAGTTTATACTGCTTTTTACGTGGCACTCCTACACGATAATCCTCTCTCTCTACCGGAGTAAAATTACATACAAACAATAAGTTTTTTTTGTTATTTTGAGAATATCTTACAAAACTAAATATACTACGGAAAGTGTCGTCTTTATTAATCCATTCAAACCCCTCTGGTTCATGATCTAGTTCGTAAAGTGCTTTGCTTTTCTTGTATAAATGAAGCAAATCCTTGAAGAATAATTGCAACTGTTGATGCGATTTCTCTGCCAACAAAAACCAATCCAATTCTCTTTCTTCACTCCATTCACGCAACTGTCCGAAATCTTGTCCCATAAACAATAATTTCTTTCCAGGATGTCCGATCATATATGCGTATCCTACTTTTAAATTTGCAATCTTATCAAAGCCAATTCCTGGCATCTTATTTACCATGGAACATTTTAAATGTACTACTTCATCATGGGATAATACTAGAATATAGTTTTCACTGTATGCATATTCCATTGAAAAAGACATTTGATAATGTGCATTTTTTCGAAACAGTGGATCTAGTTTCATGTATTCTGTAAAATCATGCATCCATCCCATATTCCACTTCAAACTGAACCCAAGTCCACCTTCTTCTGGAGCACCTGTCACTTTTGGCCATGCTGTCGACTCTTCTGCAATCATCATAGCCCCTTTGTTTCTTCCCAGAACTACTGAATTCAAATGTTTAAAAAATTCAATTGCTTCTAGATTCTCGTTTCCGCCATATTTATTTGCAATCCACTGCCCATCTTGTTTTCCATAATCTAGATATAACATGGATGCAACGGCATCTACTCTAAGTCCATCAATGTGATATTTTTCAATCCAAAACAGTGCATTCGCAATTAAAAAGTTCTGAACTTCTGGCTTCCCATAATCAAAAATTTTAGTTCCCCAATCTGGGTGTTCTCCTTTTTTGGGGTCTGCATATTCGTAAATTGGTGTTCCATCAAATTCTGCCAAACCATGAGCGTCTTTTGGGAAATGTGCTGGAACCCAATCTAATATAACTCCAATTTTATTTTTATGAAGATAATTAATCATATATGCAAAATCTTCTGGAGTCCCATATCTTGATGTCGGTGCATAATATCCTGTAACTTGATATCCCCATGAACCATCAAATGGATGTTCTAACATTCCCATTAATTCAATATGAGTATAGCCCATTTCTTTTACATATTTCGTGATTGCTTTTGCAAACTCACGATATGTATAAAAGCCTTCATCCTCGCGCCCTGGATGTCGCATCCAAGATCCTAGATGTGCTTCATAAATAGAAAGTGGATTTTTTTTCATGTCCCACGTCTCACGTGCAGTCATCCACTGCTGATCCGACCATTTCAAATCAGAAATGTCAGTAATAATCGATGCTGTTCCCGGACGAAGTTCTGCATAATTCGCATAGGGATCCGCCTTAAATATCCGCTTACCTTGTGCTGTTTCTATACAAAACTTATATAGCTGACCTTCTTTTGCCTCTTTTACAAAACAAGTATACACTCCTGTTGGTTCCTGACGATCCATGTAGTTTTGTTCAAAATCCCAATCATTAAACTCCCCAACAACAGACACACGCCTTGCATTTGGCGCCCACACTGAAAAATAAATTCCTGCTGCTCCCTTTACCGTTGCTTTATGTGCGCCCAATTTGTTATAAATTTTATAATGCGTTCCTTGACCAAAAAGATAGTGATCGAGTTCCCCAAATTCATAAGGCTGATATTTCTTTTGTACGGTTTTCTTATTTCCCATAAAGCCCACCTCTCAGCTCGTTTTTTATACATCAATTATACTTGAAATACAGGAAAAAATAAAGGGGAATCAGGGGCGGTATATAAAATTCGTTAATTTGTTTAAATTTATTTTAGAGCAAAAAAAGACAGCCTGTTCCATATCACTTGAAACAAACTGTCTAATTTAATTTGATATTAAATATTAAAGTCTTTTTCTGATAAAATCACTCGATCTTTATCATCTGTGTTCTTTCCAAAAACTTTCTTAACTAATTTCTTTGCTGATGTTTTCTTTGAATGTCCAATTGCCTCGTCCATTACTTCTTTTACTTCTGCTATTGTAACGGAATGGTCTTCTCTTTGTAACGCATCAATTCTACTATAAAGTGCAAGAATACCCATTTCATCAATTCGATATCCATTTTCCTGTGCATAAGTCTGACCAAATGTAACAAGCTCATCATTAATAAAAATTGGCACTTCCAAACGGCTTGTAAATTTTCTTCTAAATTCTCTGTTAGATGCAAGAAGTCTTTCCAATGGTTTTCGTTGTTCTTCTAATACAACCAATAATTCGCCTGTATCTCTTTCCATTGCTTTATTAAGGCGCGCAACTGTTTTTTCATTCATCTTAGATGCTTTTTCTATGATCAATGCACCACCATAGAGTTTATCACAGATCTCACCGATTCTCTTTTTATTTAACGACTCTCCTGTTACAATTGCAACCTTTCCTTTTCGGATGTTTCTTTGTTTTTGAATTGCCTTTACAACATCCACTGCAAGCACTGTTTTTCCATTTCCTTTGCTTCCAATAATCAAAAGATTTCCGGTCTTTGATGTTCCTCTTCGGTTGGTACAATTTCGTTCTTGTTCAAGAACATCCACAAGCTGCTCGCTCATTCCTCGAACTGGAACAAAGTAAGAAAATAATTTTTTCTGTTCCTCTGTTAAGCCTGCTCTTGTTCCAACTTCACTTTGTGTTTCCAAATCATAGCGGCCATGAACTAAAAATCCAGTTCCTGATAAAGAAAGGGCATCTGAGATTTCATTCATTGGAAGTGGTGATGTCTTACCTGTTGCAATTAGCTTAGCTGTTTCTTTTCTACTAAGCGGTGTGCTCTTTGATAATAGGCTAAACTCCTCTTCATCTGGAATTTCTCGATCATCTACCTCATTTTGATTCTTAGGATTCACGCGAAATTCTTCTTCAAACCCAGCTTGAATCTCATCATAATCTTCTTCAAAAGCATCTGCAAGCTCTTCTTCCTCTTCCAATTCCTCTTCGTAGGCATCTGCAAGCTCTTCTTCCTCTCCCAATTTCTCTTCGTAGGCATCTACAAGCTCTTCTTCCTCTTCCAATTCCTCTTCGTAGGCATCTACAAGTTCTTCTTCCTCTTCCAATTCCTCTTCATAAGTATCTGCAAGCTCTTCCTCTTGCCCGTCATCTGTCAAGATACTTGGAATATCATCTTCCTCTTCTAATTCTTCTTCGAAGAGATCCGTAAAATCATCCTCTTCATTAAGAAACGCCTCTATATCGTCTATACGGAGTTGTTGTGTGATTTCTCCCATATTTTCATGTGGTTCCTCATCTACTTTTTCAACAATTGGTGTTTCTTTTTCCTCAACCACTTCTGGTTGCACACCTTCTATTTCGTCAATTAATCTTTGAATTTCTTCTGGCAATATAGGACTTGTATCCTTTTTGATTTTTTCCATTTCAATCTCTTCCATTTCGTCTAAACTTTCGTTTTCAAGTTCTTCTGGCTCTTCCTCGAGCTCTTCCTCGAATTCTTCTTCTGGTTCTTCTAGCTCTTCTTCGAATTCTTCTTCTGGCTCTTCCTCGAATTCTTCTTCTGACTCTTCTACCAACTCTTCTACTGGCATTTCAACTGTTTCGTCCAAAGTTTCTCCAATATCATTTGGCATTTCAACCGTTTCATCTAGGAGATCTTGAACCTCACTTGGCATTTCCATTGTTTCATCGGAAGATTCCAATTCTTCATACTCCGAAAGATCTGCTGTATTTTCTATAGCTTCTTTTTCCGGAAGATTGGATGTTTCTTCTAGTTCTTCATGCAAAAGTTCTCCGGTCTTATCTAGCGCCTCCTCGGATCTATGTGATACCGTGGTGGCAACTGGCTCTGCTTTTAATTCCTCCAAATCAGAATCATAATGTGTCAGTTGTTTGTCTCTTCTTTCTGTAATCGCACTTACAAGGTTCACATCAATCACTGATTCAATCTCTTCTATGGCAGTTTCTAGTTCTGGAAGTTCATCCTCGAAATTCATCTCTGTTTCTTCCGTTGACACTTCTGTTTTAAGGTCTTTTGCTTCTTCAGCTCCTGGATTAAGCAAGGACTTCAATGCATCCTCCAATTTCATAGTTTTCGCAATTCCCTTATTCTCTAATCGCTGCAGTAGCGCTTCGACAGATTCTTTTGGTTCTACTCTCTCTTCGCTCCGTTTTGGTGCTTCTTCTTTGTGAGCCTCTTCTTTTCTTTTCTCTTTTGGTTCTTCAAGTTCTTTTGGCGCTTCCAACTCCTTATTAGGCTCTGGTCGCTTCAGTGTAATCTCTGAAAAATCACGTCTTACTTTTGAATGAGCTCCTTTTGGTTCTTCCTTAACTTTTGACACAACTTCTTGTCGCTCTTGCTGATATTTCTCAACATTTGGAATACGATCTGTTACTGCTCCAGGTTTTTCATACCTGTGGTCATATTTTTCCCGCTGAGAAGGTGTGAGCGGTTTATATTGCATCTTTAATTCCATCGCCTTATAGACATATTTCCCTTCGCTAAACCATAGAATCAAATCATCACATTCTTCTAAACACTCTGCTGTCATTCCAGCTTCTTGATACCTTTTTGCCAGTTCATATGCCCATTCTTCAATATATTCTGCTTTTTTAAATTCACATAAAGCCTCAATCTGCTGTTCAATTGGTGCACGTCTTGCCCGTAATATTTTATATCTTAAAATATACTGTGTCGGATCTTTTGGCGCCACTCGAAGAAATTCGTCATAATAATCTATCGCCTCTGCTACATCACCTGTCCTTAAAGAAAGTGTACACAAACGATATAAAACCTTCCTGCTTCCTTCTGTTCGATGAAGTGCTAGATGTAAAATCTCATAACATTTTTGATAATTTCCATTTTTTTCATAAATATCGCTGACTGTTGTCAGCATAGTACTATTTCTAACTCTTCTCCAATCGATGGTATCCGCAATTTCAGCTGCTCTGTTATACGCTCCATTTTCCATAAGTTCAAGCATCTGTTCCGTCTTTAACTTATATTCGTATTTATCCATTGCATTCACCTCATAATAATGCTTACTATCCTATTTATTTTTGAGAATCTTCTCTTCAGTTTACCATAAGCACTGAACAATGTCAAAATGCTATTAAATCACACAGTTGTTCTTTAAGTATTACCGACTACCTCTTTTTTGTTTTTTCAAAATTTGTATCGTCCCCACGTAACTTGCACTTCCTAAAACTGATCCAAAACAATCAATTCCTACATCTTTTAAGGATGGGCCTCTTCCATCTACAAAAGATTGATGGTACTCATCCATTCCCGCAGCGATCAGACACAATGCTATTGTAACAAGAAGTAATTTTACCCCGCGCACATTATATAAATATAATGGAAATGCAAAGAATAACGCTAACAAAAAATATTCCGTCATGTGTGCGAGTTTGCGTACATAATGATGAATCCGTTCTGCATCGACAGCAATTTGTTGTGGTTCTTTTTTCTCTTGAAGCAGACAATTCTTCCATTCTATGATTTTATAACTAATTTTATAACTCAAACTCCCAGATTCTGTTCCTGTTTGCGCAGAAAAAGAAAAAATAATACATAGTAATACAACTGCTGGAAGCCATGATAGTATTCGTAATTTTTTCATCCTATTTTACCGCATCAACTGCAGCTTTCTCTACTGCAAGTCCTTTTTTATATCGATCCATGAAAATCTCATATCCCTCTACATCCTTTGCATTTGGAACTACCGTTACACTTTGTGCATCTGCAAATACCGTTTCTTCTAGATATTGTGTAAGTGTCTGTTGTTTTTGTTTCCACAGCATATAAGATACCAAAACGGCAATCCCAAAGGCGCCCCCTTCTCCTGCTGTTTTCATTACAGAAACCGGAGTATTTAACGCTGCTGCTAAAATTGTTTGTCCCACTCGTTCTGTTTTAAACAGACCTCCGTGTGCAAATACCACATCTACCTTTACTCCTTCTTCGCGAAACAACAAATCATTTCCGATTTTAATAGCTCCAAGTGACGTATACAAATGGGTTCTCATAAAATTTGCTAGTGAAAAGTGACAATTCTGTTCTCTGACAAAAAGGGGACGTCCTTCTGTAAACCCAGTCATATGTTCTCCTGAAACATAGTTGTAAGATAAGAGACCTCCACAATCTTTCTCTCCTGAAAGTGCTAATTGATATAATCCTTCGTAAAGCTGATCCATCTCTAGATTTATATGAAAAGTGTCACAAAATTGTCGAAAAATCTGAACCCATGCATTTAAATCCGACGTACAGTTATTGCAATGCACCATGGCAACCAGATTTCCTTCTGGCGTTGTTACAAGATCGATTTCCGGGTAGACTTTTGTAAGTTGTTTTTCCAAAACAATCATAGAAAATACAGACGTTCCAGCTGACACATTTCCTGTGCGAATTTTAATACTGTTTGTTGCAACCATACCTGTTCCCGCATCTCCTGCCGGTGGACACATAGGGATTCCCTCTTTTAATGTTCCAGATGGATCCAAAAGAGCTGCTCCTTCTTTTGTCAACGTACCCGCTTCCTCTCCTGCAACAAGCACTTTCGGTAAGATCTCTTCTATTTTCCATTGATAATTGTACTTCGAAATTTTGGCATCAAATTTTTTTAGCATTTCTTTGTCATATGTTTTAGTATCTAGATCAATCGGAAACATTCCAGAAGCATCATCAATGCCAAGGACCTTTTGTCCTGTCAATTTCCAATGTACATATCCTGACAAAGTTGTCATGTAACGAATCTCATTCACATGGTCAAACTGATTCAATATAGACTGATACAAATGTGCAATGCTCCATCTTTGCGGAATCTGATATGCGAATAACTCTACTAATTCTTCTGCTGCTTGTTTCGTCATGGTATTTCTCCATGTTCGAAATGGCGCTAATTGTTGATCCTGTCCATCAAAAACTAAATATCCATGCATCATGGCACTAATTCCAATCCCGCCAAGAGATACTAATTTTAGTTTATACTGTTCTTCTACACTTTGCCTCAATTCTTGAAAACATTTCTGAATTCCTCTCCAAACGTCCTCAAGATGATAAGTCCATATCCCATCCTCTAGTTTGTTTTCCCATGAGAAACTTCCTGTTGCCAATACAGTATGCTGATCATCTAGTAAAACGCCTTTGATTCTCGTAGACCCCAGTTCGATTCCTAACACAGTTTTTCCTTCTTTTATCTTTGCTCGTGCTATGTGATTCATTTTCCTTTTCCTTTAATTCGTAATTACTTGATAATTTCAACACTATTATACAAAAAAGGTTACTTAACTTCAATTCGATTCTGTTCCATTTCGTAGAAAGTCCTTTATTTTCCAGTGTCCGATTGTTCTTCTATACTCTTTAATTCACAAATATCTTGTATGGCAATACACATCTTATTCTCTAAAACAAGTCTGCGTCCAATTTCATCAATTGTCTTTATTTGCCCCAAAATGGTACGATAATGCCCTCCTTCTTTTCGTAAATCCTTCTCAAAATAGGTAATAGAAACTCGGTGCTTCTCTTTCGAACTTCGAATAAGCTCTGCCAAAATACGATCCAACTTCTCTTTTTCTTCCTCTGATAATTCCTTTTTGCTTTGGGTAAGACGGGCGGTTTCTTTCATAGCCTCATGGTGCCCTCTAAGCGCTGCAAAAGGTGCAAACTGCGCCGCTCGATCCTGTAATGACATTTGTGGGTGTTTCTTTGAAACTGGATGATCATACTTTATAATATCGCTATATTTTGTCTGTATTTTTTCCATTCTTCGTTCTATGCTTTGTGACCTCCAATTTGATTATTACGCTCTTTAGCTGTAGCTCCTTCTTCGAAATTCATTCCTTTAAGTACAGCATTTTTCCCATATTTCCTTTTAATAGAAAGCATCGCCTGTTGTACACGTTTCTCCTTTTCACGTATTTTTTCTGCTTCTTCACGCTGTTTTTTTTCTGCTTCATAATCTGTAAATAGACTAAGTTGTTCGAAGTCTTCATTGGAACGAATCTCCGATTCTTTTTTTATGTGATTTGCAGAAATACTAAGTCGTCTGATAAGCAGATGAGGATCCACAATTTGATCATACAAACGGCAGATCACTTCTGTGACTTTTCGTGTTGATGCCGTATATTCTTTGATATTTCCCGTACCATGCGCGTGCTTAGGAATCTGTCTTCCATAAGAATCTGTCTTTATTTCTCCAGTGTACCTACGCCTTTTTAAAGGATCCGATAAATTCTCTATGTCGTATCCTACTGTTAACACAATCTGATTTGTAACAAATCCTTTTTCTACTAAATCGAGGGTGAGGGAATCTACCATTTCTTTGACTACAAGTTTTGCTTGCTCAAAGGTATAAGGACGAGCCAATACCTGTCCACTCCCAATACTTTTTGCCTGCGGCTTATAATTCTTAATATCTGCCATCGTGCAAGGCTCCCATCCCCAGGCGTGATCTATTAACAGTTCTGCATTGATTCCAAACATTTTATACAACAACTCTTCGTTATAGAAATCTTGTGGTTGTCCAATGGAGCAACGTGCTATATCTCCCATGGTATAGAGACCACAAGCCTCTAATCTTTTTACATATCCCTTTCCGACTCTCCAAAAATCAGTCAATGGTCTATGATCCCAAAGTAATTCGCGATACCGCCGTTCATCTAGCTGCGCAATACGCACCCCGTCTTTGTCTGGCGGTATTTTTTTTGCGACAACATCCATTGCCACTTTGCACAGATATAAATTTGTTCCAATCCCTGCTGTGGCTGTGATACCTGTTGTCTTCAATACGTCTTGAATCATAACTGCTCCAAGTTCCTTTGGTGTCATCTGGTATGCTTCTAGATAATGTGTCACATCCATAAACACTTCATCTATCGAATAAATATGGATATCTTCTGGTGCAATATACTTAAGATAAATCTGATAAATACGGGTACTATATTCGATATAAAGCGCCATTCTAGGAGGCACTGCAAGATACGTAAGTGGTGGCTCTTTTGAGTGATGTATTTGCTGTAATGCATTGATCTGTTTAACCTTTTGCTCTACTTCAAACAACCTTGGTCGCCCAGAAATGCCTCGTCTTTTCAAAGATGGAGAGACGGCAAGACATATTGTCTTTTGCGTACGGGAGGTATCTGCGACAACAAGATTTGTCGTTAACGGATCGAATCCTCTCTCTACACACTCTACCGAGGCGTAAAAAGACTTCAGATCAATTGCAATATAGCATCTATCTTCCAAAACACTTCTCTCCCTTCCTTGTATGAGCTTTGCTATTTACTATTTCTTATTTTAAAATTATCATACATGGAAATCAGAAAGAAATCAACCTTTTTTCGAACATATGTTTGCTTATTGTTTTTTGTTTAGCCACTCCAAAATATCTTTATATACCTCTTCTCTCCTTTTTTCATTTAGAATTTCATGGCGCATCTCTTCATAAAGCTTTAGCTCCACGTCCTTAATTCCTGCTTTTTGAAAACATCGGTACGCTTTTTGCACCCCCTTTCCCATATTTCCCACAGGATCATTCTTTCCTGCAATAAATAAAATTGGTTGATTTTTATTCATTTTGTTTATGTTGGTCTGTTTTGTTATAAACCGTAATCCAAAAAGAAGTTCTTGAAAAAGTCCTACCGTTGTCTCCCCTCCGCAAAGAGGATCCTTCACATATGCATCTACATTTTCTTCATTTGCAGATACCCAGTCTACTTGCGTTCTACTTGGCGCAAACTTCTTATTATAGGACCCAAATGCTAATTGATCGGTTAAGGCACTAAATTTTTCAGCTCCCAGTCGTTTTCTTTCTACTCCTGATACAACCTTTCCACCCAATATTGTCACTTTTGAAGGATGACCGGTACCGCATAAAATACAACCATCCATCTGTCCTGGATAACGGATCAAATAACTTCTAGAAAGAAAAGATCCCATGGAATGTCCAAACAAAAAATAAGGTCTTCCCGGATATTCTTGTGCTGTCTTACATCTTAACTTTTCCATATCATCTACCACATACCACCATCCTTCATTCTCTCCAAAGTAAAGACGTGGCTTATCTGGAATTATCGAATTACCATGTCCTAAATGATCATTGGCAACAACTACAAAACCTTGATCACATAAAAATTCTGCAAAATGATGGTATCGATACCCATATTCCGCAACACCGTGTGCAATTTGTATTACCCCTCGAACGTAAGTATTTTCAGGAGTCCATTTATTTACATGTATTTTCGTTTTCCCATCACTGGATAAGAAATATGATTCTGATAATCGATTCATTTGATTACTCCTCCTTTTTCTAGCAGTACTTTCACTTAAATAATCAAAAAAGGGGCTGACTTTCTTGTCCGCCCCCCCTTCTTGTTTTGTTTTATTTTGCTTCAATCTTTTCTGTACGGTAAATAATTTTAACTGGTTTTTCTTCTCCTTTGGATACATTGACCATTCCTTTTAATCTAGTTGCCAATTTACCAAGATCGCCATCTACCGCATCTACTAGCTTTTGCACTGCTTTCTCGTTGAACTCGCCAAGTCCATCTGACAATTTTACTGAACCATCTTTTAACTGTGCTACTCCGTCAATAAGTGCAGGCGCTGCACCTTTTAATTTGTTAATTCCAGCATTTAGTTCTTTTGTTCCACCCAATAAGCTAGACGTTCCATTCTTAAGTGTAAGGATTCCTGTATTTAAATCCGATGCTCCCTGTGCAGCAGTTGCGACTCCATTTGTATAAGCTACAAGTCCAAGATAAAAACTATTGTAACCATCCAAAGCGGCTTTTAATTTAATAATTGCTTTTGATCCTTCAGATGCCGCTTCCAACTTTTGTTTTACTTCATCAGATGCCATTGCCTCTGAAATTTTCTGCTGCACTTGAACCTCAATGTTTTGTGCAATAATGGCCTTTACTTCCTCTGTTTGCATTTGACTGTCGATGGTCGTTGCTACGAGCTCTTTTGTACTTGCTTCCGCCATTTTTTGTTCCACAAGACCTTGGATGGTTCCTTGAATTTCCTCACTATTCATTTGTGCTTCCACAGTCGCAAAAACTTTTTCTTGCACTTCTTGAGGAA
>JARIEI010000140.1 GCA_029256845.1 Ruminococcus sp.
CAAGCTCTTGTTTTATTTCTTACATATACACAAGATGCTGGATCTTTTCCTACTTGAATCACAGCCAGACATACTGAAATTCCTTTTTCTTTTAGGTTTTCTACCTCTACACGTAATTCCTCTTTTATATCCGCTGAAATCTTCTTTCCATCTATAAGCTGTGTCATTTTATTCTCCTTTAAAACAGCCCTGTGATTCTTCCATCTTCCGCAACATCTATTCCATTTGCCGCTGGAATTTTGGGAAGACCTGGCATTGTCATAACTGTTCCCGTAAGAACCACAACAAACCCTGCTCCTGCATTCACATAGACCTCTCTAACATGAATATCAAAATTTTCTGGACGACCTAATTTTTTCGCATCATCCGAAAGCGAATATTGATTCTTAGCCATACATACTGGTAATTCTAAGAATCCCATTTCTTCAATTTTAGCAAGTTGTTTTAATGCCGCTGGTTCATATACAACACCTCGGGCTCCATATATTTCTTTTGCAATTTTTTCAATTTTTTCTTTCAATGAAATTCCGTCCTCATACAATGGGTGGAATTCGCTTTTTTTGTTTTCCAGTGTATCTAATACTTTTTTAGCAAGTTCAAGACCACCTTCTCCTCCTTTTTCCCATACTTTAGAAAGCGCAAATTCGCAACCTCTTTCTTCACAAAATTGACGAATAAATTCGTTTTCTGCCTCTGTATCGGTAACAAAAGAATTTAAAGTAACGATTACTGGAACTTTGTATTTTTTAATATTATCAATATGCTTTTCTAGATTTACAATTCCACGCTTAAGTGCTTCTAGATTTTCCTCATTTAACTCCGCTTTTGCAACACCGCCATTGTATTTTAAAGCTCGAACTGTAGCAACAAGCACAACAGCATCTGGTTTTAGATCTGCTTTTCGACATTTGATATCAAAAAACTTTTCTGCTCCAAGATCTGCACCGAATCCTGCTTCTGTAATCGTAATATCACTCAGTTTCAATGCCATCTTCGTAGCTCGAACACTATTACAACCATGTGCAATATTCGCAAATGGACCTCCATGTACCAAAGCTGGCGTATGTTCTAATGTTTGAATTAAGTTTGGTTTTAACGCATCTTTCAAAAGTGCAGTCATTGCCCCTGTAGCTTGAAGATCATTGGCTGTAACAGGTTCTCCATCAAAATTATAGGCAACAATTATTTTTCCAAGTCGATCTTTTAAATCTGCCAGATCATTTGCCAGACATAAGATTGCCATTATTTCTGAAGCAACAGTAATAACAAAATGATCTTCTCGAACCATTCCATCCATTTTATTTCCAAGTCCTACAACTACATTTCGCAATACTCTGTCATTCATATCAAGACAACGTTTCCAAACAATCTGTCTTGGATCAATGCGAAGTACGTTTCCTTGTTGAATATGGTTATCTAGCATTGCTGCCAGAAGATTATTCGCAGATGTGATTGCATGGAAATCTCCTGTAAAATGCAGATTAAGATCTTCCATCGGAACAACTTGAGAATATCCTCCACCTGCAGCTCCGCCTTTAATTCCAAAACATGGACCAAGGGAAGGTTCTCTTAATGCAATTAGTGCTTTTTTGTTCAATTGATACAACGCTTGTCCTAACCCAACTGTAATCGTTGTTTTTCCTTCTCCTGCTGGTGTCGGATTGATTGCAGTTACAAGCACAAGTTTTCCATCTTGATGATCCTTCACTTTTTCCATAAGTTCATCTGACAATTTTGCTTTATACTTCCCGTATAACTCAAGGTCATCTTCTTCAATTCCAATTCGTGATGCAACCTCTTTAATGTTCATCATATAAGCTTCCTGTGCGATCTGAATATCTGTTTTCATCTTCTTGCCCTCCAAAATCAAACGTTGTCTTCCACATACTGTTCAAATTCTTCCTGTGTCATAAGAATTTTTCTTGGTTTGGTTCCTTCTTCTGGTCCTACAACATCAGCCTGCGCAAGTTGATCCATAATTCGCGCTGCTCTGTTAAAACCAATTTTAAACATTCGCTGAAGCATACCAATCGATGCTTTATCTTTTTCTATGATCAGTTTTCCTGCTTCAACAAAATATATATCTCTGTCATCTGTAGTTCCTGTCGTAGCCATAGTGCCACTTCCAGAATTTAAGCTGACATGTTCTTCAATCTCTGTGTTATAAGATACATTTTCATTGTGATGAATTAAATGATCCACCACACTTTGCACCTCTTTGTCAGAGACAAAAGATCCTTGAACACGAACCGGCTTAGGGTACCCGGTTGGATAAAACAACATATCTCCTTTTCCTAACAACTTCTCTGCACCATTCATATCAATAATGGTTCTAGAATCTACTCCTGAAGATACTGCAAATGCGATTCTTGAAGGCATATTTGCCTTAATGAGTCCTGTAATAACATTAACGGATGGCCTTTGCGTTGCAAGAATAAGATGAATTCCTGCTGCTCTGGCCAACTGTGCCAATCGACAAATTGCTCCTTCCACTTCACCTGGAGCAACCATCATAAGATCTGCCAACTCATCTACTATAATTACAATTTTAGGCATTTTCTTTGGAACCCCATCTCCTGGTTCCATATGCTGCACTTTATCATTAAACCCTGCCAAGTCTCTTACATTATACTCGGCAAACAGTTTATATCGTTTTTCCATTTCAGCAACAGCCCAGTTAAGTGCTCCCGCTGCTTTCTTTGGATCTGTAACTACTGGAATCAACAGATGTGGAATTCCATTGTACACACTAAGTTCAACTACCTTTGGATCCACCATAATCAATTTTACATCTTCTGGTTTTGATGTATAGATAATACTCATAATCAAAGTATTAATACAAACTGATTTTCCTGATCCGGTAGCTCCTGCAACTAAAAGATGTGGCATTTTTGCGATATCTGCTACAACCGTTTTCCCAGCAATATCTTTTCCAACTGCAAACGGGATCCCGCACTTATTGTTTTTAAACTCAGACGACTCAAAGAGGTCTCGAAGCATGACTGCCACATTTTCCCTATTTGGCACTTCAATCCCTACTGCTGCTTTTCCAGGAATTGGTGCTTCTATTCTTAAATCTGTTACAGCAAGATTTAATTTTATATCATCCGCAAGTCCTACAATCTTGCTAACCTTTACCCCTTGTTCTGGTTGTAACTCATATCTCGTAACAGAAGGTCCACAACTAGCATTTGTAACGTGCACCCCCACTCCAAAATTTTGTAATGTCTGCTCAAGTTTCACCGCAGTAGCGCGTAAATGAGAATCTGAATCACCGCCTGATTTTCTTCCTCTATGAAGCAAATTTAATGGTGGAACTTTGTAAACAATCTCCTGCTGAACGCTTTGCTCTTGAATTGTTTTTTCTACCGCTTCTTTTTCTGCATTTACTTCCTCTTGACTTTCTTTTGTCTTCCTTCTACTTACAGGTTTTTCTTCCTGCACAGATTCAAACATAGATTCCTGATCGTCTATCTGCACCTCTGGTCTTTCTTGCGACTTTAAAAGACTTTCTTGCTCTTCTATAAAAGTAGCTGGTTCCGCGCGACTAATCACAAGATCATCAAAAGGTTGTTTTGGAAATTCCATTGAAATATCCATATCGTTTGGAATTATTTCTTTCACTTCTGGTGATTTCTTTTTGTCTTGATCTGGAACTAATGTGGTATCAAACGTAACCCCAACCACTTTGTGATCCATACGTTTTGCCACACTTTTTTGTTGTCGATTTCCTTGACGTTCTTCTTTTTTCTTCTTGTGATTGATTCGTGATGTTTCTGTTCTTTTCCTTGCATCTTGATACGCTTGCTTGCTTTTATGTTGTAATGGAACTAAAAGAGATCTTTCTGTAATCAAAATAGCACATATGATAATCATAATCACAATAACCACATATGTTCCAGCAACCCCGATGAGCGGGCAAAATAATCGTACAATACATCCACCTAAAAAGCCACCAGCATACTGATGTTTGCTTGACATCAGATAATAGCTCAACAATCCAATTTTAGGATCATAAGGATTCAAGACCAGCCCTAAAAATGCCATTAACATTAAGGACAATAGAACTGCTGCAATCGTTTTTATGTAAGCGTGTGCATTGCCTTTATTTGATATAGTAAAGGCAGACACACCGAAAATAACAAATGGAAGAACATATGCCATCACACCTGTAACTCCAAATAAAACAGATGAAACCAACTCCCCAATAATTCCACCAAACCCGAAGTTGCTTAAAACAAGTAAGATGCACAACGCAAGGATTGCAAAAATAATGATTTCATTCTTTAACGCAAAACTTTGTTGCTTTTTTTTAGGCTTACGTCCTGTTGTCTTTTTTTTATTTGTTGTTTTAGAAGCCATTATACTTCCCCCTTATTTCTGAACATACACGTTCGTATTATATCATTTTTTTAGACTCATGTCATTATAAATTTCTCTTATTTCATCTCCATCTATCATTTCATGCAATTTTTTCAACGCTTGACTAATGCCTCCGACTTCATCTATAATCCCCTCTTTCACAGCCTCTTCCCCCTCAAGAAGAGTTCCTACATCTTTCACTAACTGCGCTGGATCAAGCATAAGTTCTTCCAAACGTTTTTTTGATATCTTTGAATGTCTAACAATAAAATCCACAATACGATCTTGTGTTTTTTCCATATTTTTAAAACTTTGAATCACGCCGATAAACATTCCATTCGATCGTACTGGATGAACAATCATTGTACCGCTTGGAACAATAAACGAGTAATCTGCAGAAACAGCCAATGGACCTCCAATGGAATGACTTCCACCAAGCACCAATGAGACTGTAGGTTTACTCAACGTTGCAATCATTTCTGCGATGGATAGTCCCGCTTCTACGTCTCCACCTAACGTATTTAATATAATCAACACACCTTGTATTTCATCATTATCTTCCACTTCTGCAAGTTTAGGAATCAAATGTTCATATTTTGTTGATTTTGTATTAGACGAAGAAGCTTCATGACCTTCAATTTCCCCAATAATCGTAATTAGCTGAATCTTATGACTTCTATTGGTTCCATCTAATTGAGTTGTGCCCATTTCTTTTATTTCCTCATTCTGATTCATTTTTACACCTTCCTAACCTAATTTATTTTACAGTTAGTATTGAAACAATCAGTGAGAATTATACGAAAAAAGAAAAATGATGTGAATGACTTCGTGCACTCACATCACTTTTCTCTATCGCAATGCCTGTTCAATATCAGCGATGATATCTTCTACATTTTCAATTCCTACACTAAAACGAATCAAATCTGGTTGAACACCTGCTTCTAGCAACTCTTTTTCATTCATCTGACGATGGGTATGACTTGCAGGATGAAGAACACAACTTCTAGCATCTGCAACATGTGTAACAATAGCGACCATTTTTAATCGATCCATCATCTCAACTGCTGCATCTCGTCCTCCTTTTAACCCAAAGGTGAGCACACCACATGTACCATTTGGCATATATTTTTTTGCCAAATCATAATACCGATCCCCTGGCATAGAAGGGAAAGATACCCAAGCAACTTTCTCATGTGCCTTTAAGAATTCTGCCACTTTCAAGGCATTTTCACAATGACGTGGCATACGTAAATGAAGCGTTTCCAATCCGATGTTAAGCAAAAATGCATTCTGTGGAGATTGAATGGAGCCCAAATCACGCATCAATTGAGCTGTTGCTTTCATAATATATGCAAGTTTACCAAATTTTTCAGTGTACACAATACCATGGTAGGTCTCATCTGCTGTGGTAAGTCCTGGAAATTTATCTGCATGTTCGTCCCATGCAAAATTTCCACTATCTACAATTACCCCACCAACACAAGTTGCATGTCCATCCATGTATTTTGTAGTAGAGTGTGTAACAATATCCGCACCCCACTCGATTGGACGACAATTAATCGGTGTTGCAAATGTATTATCGATAATAAGAGGAACCCCATGTTCATGTGCCACTTTTGCATATTTTTCAAGATCTAGTACAACTAACGCAGGATTGGCAATTGTTTCTCCAAATACAGCTTTTGTATTCTCTTGGAATGCAGCATTTAGTTCTTCCTCTGTGCAGTCAGGATCCACGAAGGTCGCATCTACGCCCATTTTTTTAATTGTATGAGCAAACAGATTGTAAGTTCCTCCATAAAGCGCAGACGCACACACAATGTGGTCCCCTTGTTCTACAATATTCATAATAGCGTAAAAATTAGCAGCTTGTCCTGAAGAGGTAAGCATTGCCGCAATCCCACCTTCCAAATCACAAATCTTTGCTGCTACAGCATCATTGGTTGGATTTTGTAATCTTGTGTAAAAATATCCAGATTCTTCAAGATCAAATAGTTTTCCCATTTGCTCGCTACTGGTGTAGCGATATGTGGTGCTTTGATAAATCGGGAGCACGCGTGGTTCCCCGTTCCCCGGTTCATATCCAGACTGTATACATTTTGTCTCCATCTTATAGTTGCTCATCAGTGTGCTCCTCCTTGTATGTATTTTTATTTATTATTCATCCCAGTTGTGGTAAACATCTTGAACATCATCATCTTCTTCTAAAAGATCTAGTGTTTTTTGAATATTTTTAATATCCTCTTCTTTTGTAAGCTCTACGTAAGTCTGTGGAATCATTGTAACTTCTGCTGCTACCATTGGAATTCCTTCTTCTTCTAATTTCAAACGTACTTCGCTAAAATCTTCTGGAGAAGTGATAATTTCAAAACTATCTTCGTTTTCAACAAAGTCTTCTGCTCCACTGTCAAGTGCAAGCATCATCAACTCATCAGCGTCCATCTCAAATTCTTCTTTGTCTACAATGATCTGACCTTTTTCATCGAACATAAAAGATACGCATCCTGGTGTACCAACATTTCCACTTCCTTTTGTGAATGCATTTTTCACATTCGAAGCAGTACGATTTTTATTATCTGTAAGTGTTCTTACAATAATTGCTGTACCATTTGGTCCATACCCTTCATATGTAATGTGCTCGTAATTATCTCCCGAGCCTTCCCCTGCTGCCTTTTTAATATTTCTTTCAATTGTATCATTTGGCATGTTGTTAGATTTTGCTTTAGCAATTACATCACGAAGTCTGCTGTTATTTTCAGGATCTGCACCGCCACCTTCCTTAACTGCAACAGCAAGTTCACGTCCAAGTTTAGTGAAAATCTTTCCTTTTGCCGCATCATTTTTTTCTTTCTTATGCTTAATATTTGCAAATTTAGAATGTCCTGACATTTTAAAATCTCCTCTTTATCTTTTCTTTCCCTTGTAAAGGTAAACTTACTTTCCAATTTTACCACTCATCTTCAAATATTTCAATGGTTTATTACCCACTCTATGTAGGGATCTGAAGGCTAATTTTAATTGCTTCGTTTACCTTATCCATCAATCCACCATCTACGTGGCAGACATACTCTCTTAATCGTTGTTTATCTATTGTACGAATCTGTTCTAATAGAATCACTGAATTTTTTATAATGTGATATTCTTTTGCACTAATTTCTATATGTGTCGGTAGTTTTGCCTTATTCATTTTTGAAGTGACTGCTGCACATATTACAGTAGGACTATGTTTGTTGCCTACGTCATTTTGAATAATTAAAACCGGTCGTATTCCTCCTTGTTCCGAACCTACCACCGGACTTAAATCTGCATAATAGATATCTCCTCGTCTCATCAGTTAACACACTCCATATTCCGATTTGTCATACTAAAGTATTTCCCATTTTATCGGTTGTATTCAGTTGTTTTCCTGTGAAACGATCTTTTTAGCAAGATAAATATTCTACTTGTTCTACAATTTTTCCATTCTTAATATATACTCGTGGTATTCTTCTTCCCAAACAACAAATAAACTCATAATTAAATCTTCCGCAAATTGCACTTAATTCTTCTACTGGGATATGTTCTTGCCCATCATAACCTACAAGTACAACTTCATCCATAAATTTAACATCTGGAATGTGTGTAACATCAACCATAAACTGATCCATACATACTCTTCCAAGAATTCTGGCACGTTTTCCATGAATTAAAACATCTGCTTGATTCGATAATCCTCTTGGATAACCATCTCCATACCCTACTGGAATTGTAGCAACTTTCATTTTCTTTTTTGCCACAAAAGTTCCTCCATAGCTAATGGCAGTGCCTGGTTCCACTTCTTTCACATAAGTCACATGACTTCGAAGCTCCAACGCCGGCTTTAATTCCAAATGTTTTTTATTCACTTCTTCTGATGGATATAAGCCATAGGTCGAAATTCCAGAACGAACGAGATCATGTTTCATTTCTGGAAAATCGATAATTCCAGCACTGTTGTCACAATGATAATAAGGAATTGCAATCCCTCTTTTTTCCACAGCATTTTTCATCCAAATAAATTGATCATGTTGAAGATAAGTATAACTTTTATCTTCTTCATCCGCTCGTGCAAAATGTGTAAACATCCCTTCTATTTTTACATGAGGAAGCTGACTAATTTGAAAAATAATATCCGCACTTTCTTCTTTTGGAAGAAAACCAAGACGCCCCATTCCTGTATCAATTTTAATATGGAAATAAGCAGTCTTTTTGTTTCTTCTCGCAGCATCTGCAATCATTTTTGCCCCATCCATATCGTAAATTGTTGCACGAATCTCGTAATTTAGCATTGTTTCATACTGGTCTGGGAAAATACACCCTAGTACCAAAATCGGTTTTTGTATTCCTGCTTTTCTTAGAATAACCGCTTCTTCGATACTAGCTGTTGCATACCCCCATATATAATCTTTTTCTTCAAACATTCTAGCAATTGGTACAGAACCATGCCCATATCCATCCATTTTTATAACAGCTATGATTTTTGCATCATTTCCGATTCGCTTTCTTGTCTGTTCCATGTTATAAGCTATCGCATCCAAATCAATTCTGGCAAATACTCTGCTGTATGTTTTCATGATCTATAACACTCCTCTGTTTTTTTTATGCATGTTGCAATTCCATCAATCAAGTCAGTTGCTAACACACTGTAGGATCCCTTTTCTTGTTTTGCTTCATCTCCACCACAGGCATGCAAAAAAACGCCTCCTGTCGCCGCATCATATGCATCTTTTTTCTGAGCCAACAACCCTGCAATTACTCCTGCAAGCACATCACCAGACCCGGCCTTAGCCATTGCACTATTTCCAGCCATGTTAATAAACATAGATTTTCCTCTTTTAGACACAACTGTCCTTGCATCTTTTAAGACGCAGACTACACCATATTCCTTCGTATACTCAGAAACTCTTTCTATGCGCTCGTCTTTTAGTTTATCTACTGTACAATTTAATAATCTAGACATTTCTTTCATGTGAGGGGTTAAAATTACAGGCCTTTCTTCCTTTGCTAATAAATTCTTATGAGCGCTTAAAAGATTAATTCCATCTGCATCTATTACACAAGGTTTCTTTGTATTCTCTAAAGTCTCGCACACAAGTTTTTCTGCTACCCCACTCGTTCCAAGTCCACAGCCGATACAGATTACATCTGCCCAATCTAACAACGAATGTAGTTGATTTTCCTCGTATACATGGTATGTAGTAATAATTGCTTCTGGCAAAAGTTGCTGGAGAATAACACGATTTTCTTCTACCGTGTAAATTTGTACCAATCCTGCCCCTGCTGTATATGCTGCTTTTGCACTCAAATACGCTGCTCCAGACATTCCTTTGCTTCCTGTTATCATTAAGACTTTTCCATAACTTCCTTTATGAGACTGTGCTTTTCTTTCTGGAAGCATCCTTTTTAAATCTTGTTTTTCCAAAGTATACACAATCTCTTTCTCTCTGAAAAAATTCGGATCAATTCCTATATCTACCACAACACATTTCCCTACAAAATCCGCACCTGGATACATTGCCATTCCTAATTTTTCGTATCCAAATGTAATCGTTAAATCCGCCCGCAACGCAATTCCTAAAACATTTCCAGTGGCCGAACAAATTCCTGAAGGAATATCTACCGCAACTTTCGTACAACTTTGGGCATTCATCCATTTGATGATTTCTTCATATTTTCCTGTAATTTTTCGATTTAAACCCACTCCAAAAACTGCGTCTACGATAATAGTATATTCTTCTTTGGGTAAGACTGTCACAATTGGAACATTACAATTTTCTGCAATTTTTCTCTGTAATTTACTATCCGGTGACATTGTTTCTTCTTTTCCTACGAAAAATACACTTACCGTAGTTCCTTTTTGTTTTAAAATCCTTGCTATTGCAAATCCGTCCCCACCGTTATTTCCCGATCCACATACCACAAGAACATTTTTGAGATTGCAGTTTTCTTGTTCTATAATTCCAACGACTTGAAGCGCCGCTCTTTCCATTAACACTGTAGATGGAATTCCAATCTGTTGAATTGTATACTGATCTGCCATCTGCATCCATTTTCCTGTTGGTAGATATCTCATTTTAACCTCCTTCACTCTAGGCGTAAAGTATAAACTTTACAATTTATGTACTATAAGAAATAACGTGTAATGAAATCCTTGTGTTTCATTACACGTCTACATATTGTTCATTTATAGGGTCTTTTCTTGACTACTTAGCCTGTAAAAGAGTTTCATAAGGCTATCTGAAATATGAACATTCTCTACAACAATGTCTTCTGGCAGCTGTAAGTCAATATGTGCAAAGTTCCAAATTCCCTTGATTCCATTTTTTACCAAAATATTTGCAACTTCTTTTGCATTTGTCTTAGGGATCGTAAGCGCTGCAATCTCTATATCATGTGTTTTCACAAACTGCTTAAGTTCCTCCATCATACAAATAGGAACTCCTCTTACTTCCTTTCCTTTTAGATTCGGATTAACATCAAACATTCCTTTTAACACAAATCCACTTTTTTCAAATGCTTCGTAATTTGCAATTGCCTGGCCTAAATTTCCAGCTCCAATAATGATCACGTTATGTTGTTTATTTAATCCTAAGATTTTTCCAATTTCTGAGTACAAATATTGAACATTGTACCCATAACCTTGTTGTCCAAATCCACCAAAATTATTCAAGTCCTGTCGGATTTGAGACGCTGTAACATTCATCCTTTTACTGAGCTCACTAGAGGAAATTCTTTCCACTCCTGCGTTCAAAAGTTCTCCCAAATATCTATAATATCTTGGCAAACGGCTAATTACCGCTCTAGATATTGTTCTATCCTCCATAATTTTCATCCTCCAGTTTTGTGTTTTACACATTATATTTTTATAGGATTGTCTTTCAAATATAAATTATATTTACTTTATTATTATACAATACTGCAATCAATTATATAGAATTGTTTCTGCAAAGTCAATTTTTTTAGTTGTATTTCATGTTTTTTTCGCTATAATGGATATGTAAAAAAGAATCTTAGGAGGTTGCATATGATACTTGCATGCCATAATTTGAATAAATCATTCGGAGAGCACATCATTGTTAACAATGGCTCTTTTCATATTGAAGATCGGGAAAAAGCTGCGCTTGTAGGCGTAAATGGAGCTGGAAAATCCACAGTTTTGAAAATGATCATGAAAGAGGAACCTCTTGATCAAGGGGATATTATATTAACAAAGGGAAAGACCATCGGATATCTTGCTCAGCAACAAAATCTTGTAAGTGGCCGTTCCATATATGAAGAATTAAAAACAGCAAAGGCTGAAATCATAGAACTTGAAAAGCAAATTCGTTCTATCGAACACGAACTAAAAGAGTTAACAGGACAAGCACTATCCGATCGCTTGGATACTTATAACAGATTGATGTCTCGTTTTGAATCTGAGAATGGATACGCTTATGAAAGTGAACTAACTGGAGTTCTAAAAGGATTAGGATTTCAAGAAGAGGATTTTAGTAAAAAAACAGATACGTTGTCTGGCGGAGAAAAAACTCGTGTTTCGCTCGGTAAACTTCTTCTTACAAAACCAGACATCTTACTTCTTGACGAGCCAACCAACCATTTGGACTTGAATTCTATTACATGGCTCGAAACATATTTAATCAACTATCCTGGTGCTGTATTTATTGTATCTCACGATCGTTTTTTTCTAAATCGTGTCGTTACAAAAGTGGTCGAAATTGATCACGGAAAAATACGTATGTATTCTGGAAATTATAAAGATTACGCGCAAAAAAAGCAACTAATTCGAGATGCGATGCTTAAAGAATATTTAAATCAGCAAAGAGAAATCAAACATCAAGAAGCTGTCATCGAAAAGCTTCGCTCTTTTAACCGTGAAAAATCCATTAAACGAGCGGAAAGTCGTGAAAAAATGCTAAATCGTATTTCTCCGATTGAACATCCGATCACCCTAGAAAATGAAATGCATTTTTCTCTTGAACCTTCTTGCATTAGTGGAAATGACGTACTAAGTATCGAACATTTGTCAAAATCATTCGATGATCAGGTGTTATTTCAAGATATCTCTTTTGAAATTAAACGCGGAGAACATGTAGCAATTATTGGTGATAATGGGACCGGAAAAACAACGCTCCTTAAGATTTTAAATCAGGTAACTACTCCAGATACTGGGTCCTTTACTCTTGGTACAAAAGTAAAAATCGGATATTATGATCAAGAGCATCATGTTCTTCATAATGAGAAAACTATTTTTGATGAAATATCTGACGATTATCCAACTCTTACCAACACACAGATTCGAAATACATTAGCCGCATTTCAATTTACAGGCGAAGATGTATACAAAGTAATTCGTGACTTAAGTGGTGGTGAAAAAGGGCGTGTTTCTTTAGCTAAACTTATGCTTTCCGAAGCAAATTTTCTAATCCTTGACGAGCCAACCAACCACCTTGACATTACTTCTAAGGAAATATTAGAAAAAGCAATCAATGAATACACCGGAACGGTTCTCTATGTTTCTCACGACCGTTATTTCATCAATCAAACCGCAAAACGTATTTTAGAATTAGTCAATCATTCTTTTGTTAATTACATTGGAAATTATGATTATTACCTTGAAAAAAAGGAAATCCTTACCCCTATTTATTCTTCTGTTACTGCCCCATCCTCTTCCTCTGAAAAGAGCGCAGAATCCTTGGGTCGACTAAGTTGGCAAGAGCAAAAAGAGCAGCAGGCAAAGGAGAGGAAACGATTAAATGATCTAAAAAAGACAGAAGATCGCATTGCTTTATTAGAAGATAGGAACTCGGAAATTGATCTTTTAATGTCAACTGAAGAGGTTTACTCGAATTCTGTAAAATGTCAGGAACTCGCAACTGAAAAAAGCAAAAATGAAGAAGAACTCGAAGGATTATATGAAAAATGGGAAGAACTGGCGCAATAACGCCAGTTCTCTTTTTTTCATATCTTTTACAATCTCTTTGCAATTTCTTTTATAAATCCTTCACTGCTTAAGACAGTTGGATGTTCCATTGTTGTAATGAGCGCTAAATCTTTTGTCATATATCCAGACTCGATCGTATCAATCGTAGCCTTCTCTAATCTATTGGCAAAATCCATTAATTCTTGATTCTTATCTAATTCTCCACGCTTACGTAAAGCCCCTGTCCACGCAAAGATCGTTGCCACAGAATTTGTAGAAGTTTCTTCTCCCTTTAAATGCTTATAATAATGGCGCTGTACCGTTCCGTGAGCGGCTTCATATTCGTAAACCCCTTCCGGAGAAACAAGCACAGAAGTCATCATTGCAAGAGATCCAAATGCAGAGGAGATCATATCACTCATTACATCTCCATCGTAATTTTTGCATGCCCAAATATATCCACCTTCTGATTTCATGACACGTGCCACCGCATCATCAATCAAAGTATAAAAATATTCAATTCCAGCCTGATCAAATTTTTCTTTATACTCTTTTTCAAAAATCTCTTGGAAAATATCTTTAAATGTATGATCATATTTTTTTGATATCGTATCTTTTGTTGCAAACCACAATGTTTGCTTTGTATCCAAAGCATAATTGAAGCAACTTCTAGCAAAACTCTCTATCGATCCACAAACATTATGCATTCCTTGCACAATTCCAGGACTGTCAAACTCATGAATTAATTCTTTTGTTTGTGTGCCATCTTGCGCAGTATAAACCAATTCTACTTTTCCTGCTCCTGGTATTTTCATTTCCGCATTTTTATAAACATCTCCATATGCATGTCTTGCAATAGTGATTGGTTTTTTCCAATTCTTTACACATGGTTCAATTCCTTTTACAACAATTGGAGCACGAAAAACTGTTCCGTCTAAAATGGCACGAATTGTTCCGTTTGGACTCTTCCACATATCTTTTAGATCATACTCTTCTACTCTTGCTGCATTCGGTGTAATTGTGGCGCATTTTACTGCAACTCCGTATTTTTTTGTTGCAAGAGCGGAATCCACCGTAACTTGATCATTTGTTTCATTTCTTTTTTCCAAACCGAGATCATAATACTCTGTTTTTAAATCAATGAATGGTTCTAAAAGATTTTCTTTGATCATTTTCCAAAGAATAC
Organism: Ruminococcus sp.; assembly: GCA_029256845.1. Taxonomy (GTDB): domain Bacteria; phylum Bacillota; class Clostridia; order Lachnospirales; family Lachnospiraceae; genus JAHHTM01. The sequence goes on from JARIEI010000140.1 coordinate 14,487, forward strand.
GAGTCATTTCATCTCCATCCATTTCAACAATAGGGGTTGTCATTTTGATTTTGTCCATAGTGATTTTCTCCTTTACTTTTTTATTGATAAACTTATTCTTCACTTGTCAACCCTTGCCTTTTTAAGTTTTCAATCACATGAAGAATATGCTCATTTGCCAATTGTTCTGCTGTATCTGGATCCTTTTCTTTAATAGCTCTTAAAATCTGTCGATGTTCTCGAATTGATTTTCTCGCTCTTTCCTCTGATAAAATTGAAGTTTTTCTAGCTTGCTGTACATATTTATGAAAGTCCATAAGTACACGACATAAAATTCTACTATTCGAGGCTTCATATAATATCGAATGAAATTTACCATCTAGTTGAGCCATTTGCTCTGCACAACCATCACCATCTTTCTTTGCATGAAATTCAGATATAATCATTGTTTCTTCCAATGCATCTAGCTGTTCTGGTGTAATATGTTCTGTTGCCCATCTAGCACACAAGCCTTCTAATGTAGATCGAATCATATAAATATCACTCACATCTTTTGCCGATATTCCTGTCACATAAGCTCCTTTATTTGGAATAATTGTAACAAGCCCTTCTAACTCCAATTGTCGAAGTGCTTCGCGCACCGGAGTTCTGCTCACCCCTAATTCCTTCCCTAAACTAATTTCTCTTAATTCTTCATGTTCCTTATATTTTCCCTGTAAGATATCATTTCGCAATTTTTGGAACACTTTACTACTTAATGAATTGTCCTGATATTCACTCATTTTTTTCACTTTCCTCCTACATCAGAGTTTGAAATCAAGTTGATTGCAAATCTGTGTAATTTGCTGGACCAACTCTTCATCTGTCATCACTGTAATTCTTCCTTCTTCGTATTGCCGGTCAACCCATAACTTTACTTCTTTTACAAGTCTTGAATCCTTATCAATTTGTCGCTCCGCAGGTAGTTTGAAATATGCATTGATCCAATAAGCAATTCCCGCGACACCAGAAGTATTTGATATAGAAACAAGTGCTGGTCGATTTAAATATTTGTCGGTATCAAAAATATTATAAATCTCTTCGTTTTTTAACATTCCATCTGCATGAATCCCTGCCCGTGTAACATTAAAATTTTTTCCTACAAATGGTGTTCTTGATGGAATCTTATATCCCAACTCTTTTTCGTAATATTCTGCCAGTTCTGTAATGACTGTGGTATCCATACCATCTAGTGTACCACGAAGTTGCGCATATTCAAAGACCATTGCTTCAAGTGGCGTATTTCCTGTACGTTCTCCAATTCCAAACAAAGAGCAATTCACACCACACGCACCGTAAAGCCACGCCGTTGTTGAATTACTAACTGCCTTATAAAAATCATTATGCCCGTGAAATTCAATCATTTCACAAGGAACTCCTGCATGTGTCATTAATCCGTAAATTATTCCCTGAATCGATCGAGGAATGACAGCACCCGGATAATTCACTCCATACCCCATTGTATCACACACTCTTATTTTAACTGGAATATTATATTCTTGTGCCAATTTCATAAGTTCAAGACAAAACGGAATCACAAAGCCATAAATATCTGACCTCGTAATATCTTCTAAATGACATCTTGGACGCACCCCTGTTTCCATACACTCTTTCACAACAGAAAGATAATGTTCCATAGCCTGTCTTCTTGTCATTTTTAGTTTATAAAAAATATGATAATCTGAACAACTAACAAGAATACCCGTTTCCTTCAAACCGATATCTTTCACTAGCTGAAAGTCCTTTTTACTTGCCCGAATCCAACTAGTTATTTCTGGAAATTGATATCCTTTCTCTAAACATTTATAAACGGCATCTCTATCTTTTTTACTATATAAGAAAAACTCACTTTGTCTGATTTTTCCACTCGGTCCACCTAAGCGATGAAGGTAATCATAAATTGTAACAATTTGTTCTGTAGTATACGGTGCTCTCGACTGCTGTCCATCTCGAAAAGTCGTATCTGTGATCCAAATCTCATCTGGCATATGGTGTGGAACAATTCGATCATTAAATGCAATTTTAGGAATTTCATCATAATGAAATAAATTTCTAAAAACATTTGGTGTTTCTACATCAACAAGAGGATACATATGCTCCTCTAATTCTAATAAATTTGTGTGTGTATTTAAATATACTTTTCTATCTTCCATTTGTTCCCCCTCGATACAGTATTTCAAGATTGTATTTTTGTATAATTGTATACAAAAATACAATAATTGTCAA
>JARIEI010000011.1 GCA_029256845.1 Ruminococcus sp.
GGACTTATCATGGATGGTATTGTTGCCGGTGTTGGTGCCGTATTAGGTTTTGTACCTCAGATGTTGGTTCTCTTCCTACTTCTTGCTATCCTTGAAGATATTGGATACATGGCACGTGTTGCATTCATTATGGACCGTATCTTCCGTCGTTTTGGATTAAGTGGTAAATCTTTCATCCCAATGCTTGTTGCAACAGGATGTGGTGTTCCTGGTATCATGGCTTCCCGTACCATCGAGCAAGACCGTGACCGTAAAATGACAATTATGACAACAGGATTTATTCCTTGTGGTGCAAAGATGCCAATCATTGGACTTTTTGCTGGAGCAATCTTTGGTAACTCTCCATGGGTTGCAACATCTGCATTCTTTATTGGAATTGGTGCCGTAATTATTACAGGTATTATGCTCAAGAAATTTAAAGCATTTGCTGGAGAACCTGCTCCATTCGTTATGGAACTTCCTTCCTACCATGCACCTTCTGCTGGAAACGTATTCCGTGCTACATGGGAACGTGGATGGTCTTTCATTAAACGTGCCGGAACAATTATTTTACTTTCTTCCATTATCCTTTGGTTCCTTCAAGGATATGGATTTGTTGATGGAGTATTCACTGCAGTAGAAGACAACAATTCTTCTTTACTTGCTTCCATCGGTAATGCAATTGCTTGGATCTTCTATCCACTTGGTTGGATGGGTGACATGGCTTGGAAAGCTACTGTAGCTACTTTTACAGGTCTGATTGCAAAAGAAGAAGTTGTTATGACATTTGGTACTTTATATAACTACGCTGGAGAATTAAGTGAAGCTGGAAACGAAATTTGGCCATTAGTTGCAAAAGATTTCGGTGCTGTTACCGCTTACAGTTTCATGATCTTCAACTTGTTGTGTGCTCCATGTTTCGCTGCAATGGGTGCGATCAAACGTGAGATGAACAATCACAAATGGACACTTGCAGCAATTGGTTATATGTGTGGATTTGCCTATGTTGTATCTTTAATCGTATTCCAGCTTGCTGGTCTTGTAACAGGAGAAGCAACTTTCGGTATCTGGACAATTGTAGCAATTGCTCTTCTCGCTGGAATGTTATACTTACTGTTCCGCAAAGGCTACAAAGAAGAAGGAAAAGTACATAGCATTTCTTCCGTTGAAGCGGCTAACAATAAATAATAAAACAAACAGTTTAAAATAAGAGCCAACATTGGCTCTTATTTTAATCAAAGGAAAGGTATTTTCTCATATGATGATTAACAAAAGACTCATTAAAACTGTCCACAACAGTAAAAAATACATCATTGCAAATGTTATTTTTCAATGGATCTCCCTATTGTCCAACATTGTTTTGATTTTGACAGTTTCAAATCTAATTGAAATAATTTACAAGAAAGAATGGACTTCTACTTACTTGTACCATTCTATTTTTTACATTGTGCTCTGCATTATCCTACGTTTCATCTGCACCATACTCTCTACAAAAATGAGTTATTTGTCTTCCAAAGAAGTGAAAAAGACGTTACGTGCCAAAATATACGAAAAATTACTGCAGCTAGGCTCTTCTTATCGTCAAAATATTTCTACCTCTGAGATTGTGCAAGTTGCTGTAGAAGGTGTTGATCAGTTGGAAACTTATTTTGGCGCTTATCTTCCACAATTTTTCTATAGTATGCTTGCTCCCCTAACACTCTTTATTGCATTAAGTTTCATTAGTTTTTCCTCAGCTTTGGTCCTGTTCCTTTGCGTTCCATTGATTCCAATTACCATTGCTGCTGTTCAGACTTTCGCCAAAAAACTTTTAGCAAAATATTGGGGACAATATACTACACTCGGAGATACTTTTCTTGAAAATCTCCAAGGACTTACAACCTTAAAAATTTATCAGACCGATGAAATGAAGAATCAAGAGATGAATCGTGAATCCGAAAATTTCCGTAAAATCACGATGAAAGTTCTTTCCATGCAATTAAACTCTATCATCATTATGGATATCATTGCATATGGCGGCGCTGCTCTAGGTATTATTATGGCTGTAAATGCATTTGGCGCACAAAAAACAACCCTCGCAGGAGCACTTGCCATTATCCTATTATCTGCTGACTTTTTTATTCCAATGCGTATGCTTGGAAGTTTCTTCCATATTGC
>JARIEI010000047.1 GCA_029256845.1 Ruminococcus sp.
AACTTATAAATCGTGTACTAAATCAAGTACATAACAATTTTGAGAATTATTCTCATTATAAAGGTGTTGTCAAATAAATAACATAATGCTATACTCCATATTGTAAAAAACAAACACATTCAGAGGAGGAAATATTCATGGCACATTACGAACAGTGGAATGGATTTAATGCAGGTTTATGGAATGATCGTGTAGACGTACGTGACTTTATTCAGAACAACTACACACCATACGACGGAGATGAGAGCTTCTTAGCTGAACCAACAGAAGCTACAAATAAACTTTGGAATAGATTACAGGAATTACAAAAACAAGAACGTGCAAATGGCGGTGTTCTTGATATGGAAACAGAAGTTGTATCTGGACTTACAGCTTATGGCCCAGGATACATCGATGAAGAATTAAAAGACTTAGAAACAGTTGTAGGTCTTCAGACAGATAAACCATTAAAAAGAGCATTTATGCCATACGGTGGTATCAAAATGGCAGAAAAAGCTTGCCTTACACATGGTTATCAGCCAAGTGAAAAATTACACGAAATTTTCACAAAATACCACAAAACACACAACCAGGGAGTATTCGACATCTACACACCAGAGATGATGAAAGCTCGTCACAATAAGATCATCACAGGACTTCCAGATACATACGGAAGAGGACGTATCGTAGGTGACTACCGTCGTGTTGCTCTTTATGGTGTAGATCGTTTAATCGAAGAAAAACGTGCTGATTTTGAAAGATCAGAAAGACACGGAATGAAAGGTACAGACTTCCGTTTAAGAGAAGAAATCGCAGATCAGATCAACGCACTTATCGGAATGAAAGAAATGGCTGCAATCTACGGATTCGATATCTCAGCACCAGCGAAAGATGCTAGAGAAGCAGCTCAGTGGTTATACTTCGGATACCTTGCAGCAATCAAGACACAGAATGGTGCAGCAATGAGTGTTGGTCGTATTTCTACATTCCTTGATATCTATATTGAAAGAGACTTAAAAGCAGGAACTCTTACAGAGAGCGAAGCTCAGGAATTAATCGACCACATGGTAATGAAATTCAGAATGGTTAAATTTGCTCGTGTAACATCATACGAACAATTATTCTCAGGTGACCCAACATGGGCAACTCTTGAAGTTGGTGGACTTGGACAAGATGGACGTTCTATGGTAACAAAGAATGACTACCGTTTCCTTCACACATTAGAGAACATGGGACCATCACCAGAGCCAAACCTTACAGTACTTTACTCTTCAAGACTTCCAGAAGCATTCAAGAAATACTCTTCTCATATTTCAATTGTAACAAGCTCTATCCAGTATGAGAATGATGATGTAATGCGTCCAGTTTGGGGAGATGATTATTCAATCTGCTGCTGCGTATCTGCAACACAGACAGGAAAAGAAATCCAGTTCTTCGGAGCTCGTGCAAACCTTGCAAAATGCCTTCTTTACGCAATCAACGGTGGTGTTGACTGCAAGACAAAAGAGCAGGTTGGACCAGCTTACCAGAAGATCACATCTGAGTACCTTGACTTCGATGAAGTAATGGAAAAATACGATGCTATGATGGAATGGTTATCTAAATTGTATGTAGATACATTAAACATGATCCACTACATGCATGATAAATATTACTATGAAGCAGCTGAAATGGCATTGATCGACACAGACGTTAGACGTACATTTGCTACAGGTATCGCTGGATTCTCTCACGTAGTTGACTCTTTAAGCGCTATCAAATATGCAAAAGTTAAAGTAATCCGTGACGAAGATGGAATTGCTGTTGACTTCGAAACAGAAGGAGACTTCCCTAAATACGGTAACGATGATGATCGTGCAGATGATATCGCTAAATGGCTTCTTCATACATTCCTTGAGAAACTTAGAAAATGCCATACTTACAGAAATTCTGAGCCAACAACATCAATCCTTACAATTACATCTAACGTAGTTTATGGTAAGGCTACAGGATCTCTTCCAGACGGAAGAAAAGCTGGAGAACCACTTGCACCAGGAGCAAACCCATCATACGGTGCAGAGCAAAATGGTCTTCTTTCATCATTAAACTCTGTTGCAAAACTTCCATATGAAGATGCACTTGATGGTATTTCAAATACACAGACAATCAACCCAGATGCTCTTGGACATGATGGAGATGAAAGAATTACAAATCTTTGCCACGTTCTTGATGGATACTTTGACAGAGGAGCTCATCACCTTAACGTTAACGTATTCGGTAAAGAAAAACTTATCGATGCTATGGAACATCCAGAAAAAGAAGAATATGCAAACTTCACAATTCGTGTTTCTGGATACGCTGTTAAATTCATCGACTTAACTCGTGAACAACAGCTTGACGTTATCGCAAGAACATGCCACGGTTCTTTATAAGAAACAGTGTAAAATAAAAAATATACGGAGGAAATCATGACAGAGTCAGCACAAAGAAAAGGATACGTTCATTCTCTGGAAAGCTTTGGCTCTGTAGATGGACCCGGTGTCCGATACATTATCTTTTTGAGCGGTTGCGCAATGCGCTGTCAGTTCTGCCATAATCCGGACACATGGAACATGCAGTCAGGGAAGCTTTATACAGCGGACGAACTGCTTGATCAGGCTGAAAGATACCGCTCTTACTGGGGAAGTAAGGGCGGTATTACCGTTAGTGGGGGAGAACCACTTCTTCAAATCGACTTTTTAACAGAATTGTTTCAAAAAGCGAAAGAGAGAGGAATCCATACGACCATTGACACAAGCGGGAATCCATTTACAAGAGAAGAACCATTTTTCGGAAAATTTAATGAATTAATGAAATATACAGATCTTCTTATGCTTGATATCAAAGAAATTGACGAGGAAAGACATCAAACGCTCACTGCACAGTCAAACAAAAATATCCTTGATCTTGCACAGTATTTATCTGAAATTCATAAACCTGTATGGATTAGACACGTACTTGTTCCAGAGCGTACAGATTATGATGAAGATCTGAAAAAATTGGATGCGTTTATCCAAACATTGGACAATGTTGAAAAAGTAGAAATTCTGCCATATCATACATTAGGTACATTTAAATGGAAAGAACTTGGAATTTCTTATCCATTGGAGGGAATTAATCCGCCTACAAGTGAACGAATTGCAAATGCAGAAAAACTTCTTCACATCCAGAAATAAAAGATAGAAAAAAACTAAAAAAAGTTGTATACTTAGGCTAAGTATATAGGAAAAACGGGTTTTCTTAGAAAATCCGTTTTTCCATATTCTCTTCCCAAGAGGGTTTGAAAGGAGTTTTTTATGGAACAGGCACTGGAACAGACGTTACAACAGAAGTTTGGGAAAACATTAAAGTCTGCAGAAAAAGAAGAAATTTATATTGCATTGTTGATAATTGCAAAAGAAAAAATGAAACATGTGGAAAGAAATAGCGGAAACAAAAAATTATATTACATATCCGCAGAATTTCTAATTGGAAAGCTTTTGTCAAACAATCTCATCAACCTAGGGTTGTTTGAAGAAACGAGAGAAGTGTTAGAAAAATATGACATTGATTTGACAGAAATAGAAGAACTTGAACTAGAACCCTCTTTAGGAAACGGAGGACTTGGAAGACTTGCGGCTTGTTTCCTCGATTCCATTGCAACGTTAGGATTACCAGGAGATGGAGTTGGACTAAACTATCATGAAGGTTTGTTTTTACAAACATTTAGAGAGAATAAACAGTATGAAGAGAAAAATCCATGGATGACAAAGGACAGTTGGCTTACGAAAATGGATTGCCATTTTGAGGTACCATTTAAATACTTTACATTAACTTCTACGATGTATGATATTGATATTCCAGGATATCAAAATGGGTGCAATAAGCTCCATCTGTTTGATCTTGATACCGTAGATGAAGAAATAATTTACGATGGCATACAGTTTGATAAAGAAGACGTAAAACGTAATCTTACATTATTTTTATATCCGGATGATAGTGATGAGAAAGGACAGCTCTTACGAATTTATCAGCAGTATTTTATGGTCAGTAATGCGGCTCAGCTCATTTTAAAAGAAGCAGAGGAAAAAGGAATCAATCTTTACCAGTTGTACGAACACGTTTGTATTCAAATTAACGACACGCATCCAACTATGGTGATTCCAGAATTGATTCGTCTTTTGGTACAACGAGGCTTTAACATGGATACAGCAATCGATGTAGTAAGAAAGACTTGCGCATATACCAATCATACAATTTTGGCAGAAGCATTGGAAAAGTGGCCTGTGCGTTATTTAGAAAAAGTGGTACCACATCTTCTACCAATCATTAGAGAATTGGATCAGCGGGTGAGAAGAGATTTTCATGATCCTCGCGTCTACATTATCGATGATCAGGAGCTTGTCCATATGGCACATATAGATATTCATTTTGGCTATTCGGTAAATGGAGTTGCAGCGCTTCATACAGAAATCTTAAAAGAATCTGAATTAAAGCCATTCTACGATATTTATCCGCAGAAGTTTCACAATGAGACCAACGGAATTACTTTTCGAAGATGGCTGATACATTGCAATCACAAACTAGCGCACTATATTGAATCGTTAATTGGAAATGGTTTTTTGACGGACGCTATGGAGTTAGAGAAATTACTAGATTATAAAGAGGATGAAGAAGTTCTTGCTAAATTAGTAGAGATTAAGCAAGAAGCAAAAACAAAGTTGGCAGAGTATTTAGAAGAAACGCAAGGAGTAGAAGTGGACGATACCTCTGTATTTGATATTCAGATTAAGCGTCTTCACGAATACAAACGACAACAGATGAATGCATTGTATGCAATTTATAAATACAAAGAGATCAAAAAAGGAAACCTTCCAGTACGTCCAATTACATTGATCTTTGGAGCAAAGGCAGCACCTGCATATACCATTGCAAAAGATATTATTCATTTGATCTTATGTCTACAACAATTGATCGAAAATGACCCACAAGTCAGTCCTTATCTTAAGATTGTAATGGTGGAGAATTATAATGTTACGAAAGCAGAAAAATTAATTCCAGCCTGTGATATTTCGGAACAAATCTCTCTTGCTTCAAAAGAAGCTTCGGGAACAGGAAATATGAAATTTATGTTAAATGGAGCCGTAACACTTGGAACAGAAGATGGTGCGAATGTGGAGATCCATGAATTAGTTGGAGATGAAAATATTTATATTTTTGGAGAAAAATCAGAAAAAATTATTGAACTTTATGAAACGAAAGGCTATTGTTCTGCAGAATTGTATGAGAATGATCCGATGATTGAAGAACTAGTAGATTTCATTATAAGTAAAGAAATGATTCGTATTGGAGATCCAGTGAATTTGGCAAGACTATACAAAGAAATTGTAGGAAAAGACTGGTTCATGACATTGCTGGATTTAAAAGATTATATTCAAACAAAAGAACAGATGATCATGGATTATGAAGATGAGAAAAAATGGGCAAAGAAGATGCTTGTTAATATTGCAAAAGCGGGTTATTTTTCATCGGACAGAACAATTGCAGGATACAACAAAGATATTTGGCACTTGTAAGAGGGGAGGAAAGGATGAGAAAAACAGGAGTTTTAATGCCAGTTTCCTCCCTTCCTTCAAAGACAGGGGCTGGACAGTTTGGCAAAGAAGCTTATAAATTTCTAAAGATTTTAAAGGAAAATGGAATTGGAATTTGGCAAATTTTACCTTTAAATCCAGCAGGCTATGGAAATTCTCCTTATCAGCCCTATTCGTCTTTTGCAGGAGATGACTTGTATATTAGCCTAGAAGAATTAGCAAACAATGGGTTATTAAAAGAAATGCCGCCTCCTTATAGGGAAAAGGAGGCTACCGTAGATTATGCCAAAGTGCGAAACTTTAGAGAACCGTATTTAAGAGAAGCATATCATACATTTGTGAAGCAAGGGAAAACAAAAACGAAAGAATATCAAGAGTTCCTATCACAAGGATGGGTTTTTGAATACGGAGTATTTCGTGCATTAAAACAAAAGAATGGAGAGCGTTGCTGGAACGAATGGGAGAAGCATGATAGAGACTGGCCGCAGGAAAGAACACCTTTACAAGAGGAAACAAAAGAAGAAGCATCCTACCAAATGTTTTTACAATACTTATTTTCGTGTCAGTGGGAGAAACTTAAGAAAACAGCCAATGAAATTGGAATTGAAATTATGGGAGATGTTCCGTTTTATGTGGGGGTAGATTCCGTCGATGTGTGGGCAAATAGAGAAAATTTCTTGATCGGTGCAGACCATAAGCCCACCTTTGTTGCAGGAGTTCCACCAGATTATTTTAGTGTCACCGGGCAAAGATGGGGAAACCCGATTTATAACTGGGAATATTTAAAAGAAACCAATTATGCATTCTGGGTGGAAAGAATTGGACATAGCAGTTTGATGTTTGATATTGTAAGAATCGACCATTTTCGGGCCTTTGATACATTTTGGAAAATCCCTGCATCTTGCAAAACAGCGATGGAAGGAGCCTGGATTGAAGCTCCAGGATACGAAGTGCTGGATTGTTTGCAGGAACAGATTTCAAATTTAAATTTAGTTGCAGAAGATTTGGGTGATTTACGACAAGAGGTATTGGATTTAAAAAATCATTACCATTTAAAAGGAATGAAAGTACTACAGTTTTGCATCGATACAAAGAAAAAATATGCAAGAGATACCTTTCAAGAAGAAGAGAATCTTATTATCTATAGTGGAACCCATGACAATGATACACTACTTGAGTGGTATAGAAATCTTACAACTGCTTCAAAAAGAAAATTGCGTCGTTTTCTTAAAAAAGAAGGATGTTTGCAAGGCTCTATAAAAGACAAATTGTTACAATATGTTCTTCAGTCGAAGGCTGCGTATGCAATTATTCCGATGTGGGATTTTTTAGGACTTGGAAAAGAAGGACATATGAATACGCCGGGAACAGTAGGAAGTCCCAATTGGGAATGGCGGATGCCAGAGTTTCAAAGAGCAGAACAGGAACTTCAACGTTACCGAATGCAAATAAAAAAGAGAGCATATGAAAAAACACCATCCAATTAAAGGGATGGTGTTTCGCTTAATATATGCTTCTTTAGTGCTTCAAAACTCTCTTTACTTATGACATGCTCCATTCGGCACGCATCTTCTACTGCAATTTTTTCATCGACACCAAGGTTCATCAAAAATCGACTAATAATCTTATGTCTTTCAAAAATCATCTCAGCAATCTTTTTCCCATCTGGGGTAAAGGTAATAAAGCCCTCTTTAGATACTGTAATATATTTTAACTCGCGAAGATGCTTCATAGCAACACTGACACTTGATTTTTTAAAGCCAAGTCTGTCCACAATATCAATCGCTCTTACAGAAGGATTTTTCTGACTGAGTATCAGAATTGTCTCCAGATAATTTTCTATTGATTCTGTAGTTTTCATTCATCGCACCTCACTTTATCAAAAATAGTAATTTTTATTATTGTATCATGTGAACCGAACAAAAGCAAGGAAAATGGTATTGACAATTCGAGAAAGTTAGTTTATACTAACTACAGAAAATAAATGAGAAACATTCTCAATACTAAGAAGAAAGAAGAGAGTACAATGCCACTTTCATTATTAAAAGAAAGAGAAACTTGCGAAGTATGCAAGGTTAAAGGAACAGATGAAACAAAACGATTTTTAGAAAACTTAGGATTTGTTGTCGGAGCGACTGTTACAGTGATTTCCGTAGTTAATGGAAACATGATCGTTAATATTAAAGATTCAAGAGTAGCAATCGGTAAAGATATGGCATCCAAGATCCTAGTAAAATAAAAAGGAAGTGATCTTATGGGAACATATATCGTTGGAGGAATTCTACTAGTCATAGTTTTGCTAATCATATGGAAACTTGTGAAAGAGAAAAAAGAAGGGAAATCACTTCAGTGTGGTGACTGCAAGAGTTGTGGAGGTTGCTGTGGACACGAAACAAATGATCATAAAGAAATTAAAAGATAATGGTTGCAGAATTACAAAGCAAAGATTGTTGCTTTTAGATGTCCTTCTTGATAATCAGTGTCAAAGTTGTAAAGATATCTACTACAAAGCAAATACGAAGGATTCTACAATAGGAATTGCGACCGTGTACCGTATGATGAATGCTCTAGAAGATATTGGGGTAATTAATCGAAAAATAGAAGTGAACATTTTGTGAAAAAAGCATAAAAAGAGAGGGGAAACTTTCTCGCTTATTTGTACAAAACGTAATATTTTTTTAAGATGCCTTTAAACATAGGCATCTTTTTTTATTTCTGCTATAATGGTGGTTAGACTGACAAAAGGAGTAGTAGATTTTGAAGAAGAAGATATTTAATATTGTCTTTCTACTACTTGTATTTGGATTGACCATTTATAGTGTATTCGAAGGAGAAGATCTTGGAGAAATTATGGATACGATCCTAACTGCCAAACTTGGATATGTCCTTTTAGGTATGCTAGGAGTAGTGGTATTCATTGCGGGAGAATCTGTAATTATCCATTATCTACTAGGGACACTTTCTATTAAGTCAAGCAGGCGGACATGTTTTTTATATTCCAGTGTGGGATTTTTCTTTAGTGCAGTGACGCCATCCGCCAGTGGTGGTCAGCCAATGCAAGTATTTTATATGAAGAAAAACAAGATTCCTATTCCAGTTGCAACGATCGTTCTTATGGTAGTTACAATTACGTATAAAGCGGTTTTAGTAATGATTGGAGTCTTTGTAGCAGTTTTCCAAAGAGGATTTGTGCATACATATTTGGAAGAAATTCTTCCGGTATTTTATTTGGGATTGGTACTAAATATTATTTTTTGCATAGGACTTGGAGTTTTGATTTTTCATCCCAAACTTGCAAAAACGATTGTACTTACCGCCCTAAAAGGATTAGAGCGGGTTCATTTATTAAAGCATAAGGAAGCACGGACAGAGAAGATTACAAATTCGATGGTGCAATATAGCGAAACAGCAGGTTATTTAAAAACACACAGACTAGTTATTCTTCGTGTGCTAGTTTTGTCCTTTATTCAAAGATTTTCTCTGTTTTTTGTTACTTGGTTTGTATACAAAGCACTTGGGTTAAAAGGAGCACATGTGTATGACGTTGTGATGCTTCAGGCGATGGTATCTGTTTCTGTAGATATGCTTCCATTGCCAGGAGGAATGGGAATTAGTGAAAACCTATTTCTTATTATTTTTAAATACATTTTTGTGTCGGGGATGTTACTTCCAGGGATGATTTTAAGTCGTGGAATATCCTACTATGTGCAGCTTTTGTTAAGTGCATGTATGACACTTTGTGCACAACTTACGATTGGTCAGAAAAAAGAGAAAGTTTTAATCAGGAGAGAATAAAAATGATTGGGTTTTATAGTTATACAGTTGTATTGACTTATATAAGTCTTGCAATTACAGTTTTTGGAATGACACAGGCAATTCATGGGAATTTTAAGATCGCGATTCTGTGCTTGGCACTGTCTGGACTTTGTGATATGTTTGATGGAAAAATCGCAAGAACAAAGAAAAATCGAACGGAAGATGAAAAAGCGTTTGGAATCCAGATCGACTCCTTGTGTGATGTTGTTTGCTTTGGAATTTTTCCAGCTATGATCTGTTACCTATTAGGAGTAAGAGGTCCGATTGGAATGGCAATTATCGTATTATACTGTGTAAATTCTGTTATCCGTCTTGCCTTCTTTAATGTGATGGAGGCAAAAAATGCTCTTGTTTCAGAGACGGGAGAAAAGTTTTACAGAGGATTACCAATTACTTCTATGGCAATTGTTTTACCACTTATATTTATGGTTCAGTTTGCAATTTCAGATGTGACATTCCGTATTTTGTTGCATATTGCACTTCTGATTATAGGAATGTTGTTTATCGTAGATTTTCGCTTGAAAAAGCCATCCAATAAAATGTTAAGTGTATTAGTGACGATCGTTGGTACGGCGGTGTTTATTATGTTGGTATTTACACGCTATAAAATCAGTCTTCGTCCAGGATGGCCGTGGCTTTGTTGGATGCGAAGACTATAGTTTGCGGAAAGGAAGAGTAAAATGAACTATATTGACAGGGAAGGAAATTGCTATACAAAAAATTCAAAGCAAGATCAATTATTGGAACGTATGTATCACTGTGTTGGTGGAAGAATGCTACTTAAGCTTCTTGTACAACCATGGATATCAAGTTTGGCTGGGAAGTTTTGCGATAGTAGACATTCGATTGGTCTGATTGAACCATTTGTGAAGAAAAATCAGATTGATATGACCCAGTATGAAGAGACAAAATATCATTCTTACAATGAATTTTTTACACGAAAAATCAAATCCAATTTGCGACCAATTTCAAAGATGGCAGAAGATTTTATTAGTCCATGTGATGGAAAACTTTCTGTTTATCCGATTTTAAAGGATGAAGAGGGGAAAAATTATTTTCAGATTAAGCATACTTGCTATACTCTTTCTTCATTGCTTCGCTCGAAGAAACTTGCGAAAAAATACGAAGGTGGATACGCTTGTATTTTTCGTTTAACAGTGGATGATTATCATCGGTTTTTCTATGTAGATGATGGTGAAAAATCATGCAATTATCGAATTCCAGGTGTTTTGCACACAGTCAATCCAGTGGCTAATGATGTGGAACCGATCTATATTGAAAACACAAGAGAATTTTCATTGTTAAAAAGTGAGAATTTTAAGACCATTTTGATGATGGAAGTAGGTGCCTTGCTTGTAGGGAAAATTGTGAATTATCATGAAAAAGCAAAGGTACATAGAGGACAGGAAAAAGGACGATTTGAATTTGGAGGATCGACGGTGATTCTACTTCTTCAAAAAAATGCAGTAGATTTTGAGGAAGCATTGATTCGCAACACTCAAAAAGGATATGAGACCATTGTAAAAATGGGGGAAACATTAGGAAAAGCAAAAGTGCAGTAAAGACAAGGATACCTCTTGTGAAAAAGGGAGAAGGTATGTTATAATGCTACCAATAAATTTCACAAAAAACTACATGGTAAGAGGAGGAAAAACAATGTATCAGATCAACAACTTTACCAACAATGATGATGTGAAGGTGCTGGACAGCATGGGGGCTTTTATGATTGCTGAGTATCAGCGTGACTTGAGTGTGATGCCGGAGAACGCGGTAACCGCTTACTATGCCAGTGAGATGAATGTGCGGAAACGTCAGCTGATCTGCGATGTGAGTAAGTCTAGCGTGACCATTCAAGCTGGAGCTATGCAATGGATGGTTGGGGATGTGAAAGCTACCACTGGTCTAAAAGGAGTAGGTGATTTCTTTGGTAAGGCTCTCCGTGGAAGTGTCACAGGTGAGTCTGCAATCAAGCCTGAGTATACTGGCAGTGGAACGCTAGTTTTGGAGCCTACCTATAAGCATCTGATTCTTCTAAATGTGGCTGATTGGAATGGTTCTATTGTGTTGGATGACGGACTTTTTCTAGCATGCGAATCTACTTTGAAGCACAAGACGGTGGCACGGTCCAATATCTCCTCTGCTGTGGCAGGCGGCGAAGGCTTGTTCAATCTAGGCCTTCAGGGTCAGGGGGTCCTGTGTGTAGAGTCTCTGTGTCCGAAAGAAGAACTTATTGAGATTACCCTTCAAAATGATGAACTGAAAGTAGATGGCAATATGGCGATTGCTTGGAGCGGTAGCTTGGACTTTACAGTGGAGCGCTCTGGCAAGACATTGTTGGGGTCTGCAGCCTCTGGAGAAGGTCTGGTCAATGTATTCCGAGGTACTGGAAAGGTACTGTTGGCTCCTGTTAGCTAAATAGAAAATAGAAATTTTGAAAAAAATTAAAATAAGAAGGAAGAGGTTTTGTGTGCCTCTTCCTTCTTAGCATATTGTAAAAACTTAGGAACAGCTAATGTTGAGCGTTATGTTTGGTATGAGCAGCTTCTTTGGCAAATTTTGTAGTTACTAATGTTTCGTAAGGGGCGCGTTGTGTCAATTCACCTGCGCTTTCCAAAATATCTTGAAGGAGTGTAAAGCTATCTTCCTCAAAAATGAGATTATCTTTCCATGTATCTTGGTTTGCATATCGGGATACAATCGTGGTGATGGTGCTTCGATCTGTTTCTGGAAATTGAGGTTCAATCACAGTTGCAATTTCCTCTGCAGTCATAGAAGAAACGTCATTCATTCCTTTTTGAAGTGCATTTGTAAAATGTTGGATTAAGTCAGGATTTTTACCAATAAAACTTTTTTTGGCGCAAAATGCAGTATAAGGTACAAAACCACTACTTTCTCCAAGGGAAGCTACGACAGTTCCTTTTCCTTCTTGTTCTAATGTGGTAGCACCAGGTTCAAATTCAATGGTAAAGTCTCCCTGGCCTTCTGCAAAGGCGGCAGCAGTAGAACCAAAATCAATTCCTTGCTCAATGGAAAGATCTTTGGATGGATCCAATTGATTTTGTTTTAGAATATATTCAAATACCATTTCTGGCATGCCACCTTTTCGGCCACCAATGACATTTTTATCTTTTAAATCTTGCCAAGAAAAATTAGGCATTTCCTCCCTTGAAACAAGGAAGTTTCCAGCACGTTGGGTGAGTTGTGCAAAATTTACGAAAGGGTCTTTGGCACCTTCATTATAGGTGTAGATAGAGGATTCAGATCCCATAAAGCCAATATCGGCATCTCCAGAAAGAAGGGCTGTCATTGTTTTATCGGCACCAAATCCACATACAAGGTTTAAATCAATGCCCTCATCTTTGAAATATCCACGTTCTATAGCCACATACATGGGGGCATAGAAAATAGAATGAGCCACTTCATTTAAAGTAACTTTTGTTAATGGTTTTTGTGGTTCTGCGTCAGAAGTGGTTTGATCTGCATTTGTAGGTGTAGTCGATTTTGAGGCGGTACATCCGCTTAATAGAAACAGACTTAGAGATAAAATGAGTAAAAAAGAACACGTACGTTTTTTCATGAAATTCTCCTGTAAAAACTGTTTTGCCATTAATATATGAAGAAAAGGGAAAATATGTTATACTCTTTCTATCAAATGAATCTGGAGGTATATATGGAAGATACATTAAACACATTTAAAGCGTATTTAAAGAGAAGAAAACAATTTGATCAGGCGCAGACAATGCTTGCATGGGATATGCAAACAGCAGCTCCGAAAGATTCCGTAGAAAGTAAAATAGAATCCATTGGATTTTTTTCTACAGAGAGTTTTCGGATGTCTACAGCAAAAGAATATGGGGAGTTATTAGAAGAACTATCAAAACCAGAACAGCTTCAAAAACTAGATGAAGGAATGGCGATCACTGTGAAGCGAGAACGGAAAAAGTATACAAGATTTCAACGCGTTCCAGAAGCGTTTTACACAGAATTCGTAAAAGAAAAAGCTAGATCAGAACATGCATGGGAAGAGGCAAAAGAGAAAGATGATTTCTCTATTTACGAGCCACATTTGGATAAGATCATTTCCATGACAAAAGAATTTGTTCACTACATTGAGCCAGACAAGGATGTTTATGAGGTTCTGTTAGATATGTATGAAGAGGGAATGGATGGGAAAACTATTGATACGATTTTCACAGAATTAAAAGAAGGATTAAAACCATTAATTGAAAAGATTACATCTAGACCACAACCAGATCTTTCTACGTTGAAAGGAAGATATGACATTCAAGCACAAAAGAAAGTACAAGATCTGTTGCTTGATTATATTGGCTTTAATTTTGATCGTGGAACAACTGCAGAAAGTGTTCATCCATTTACGATTACTTTGTGTCATGGAGACGTGCGTGTGACAAATTCTTATGACGAAGAAGCACCGATTTCTTCTATGTTCAGTGCTATTCACGAAGGTGGTCATGCAATTTTTGAGCAGAATGTAGATGAAACGTTTAAAGACACAGCGGTAGAAGAAATCGAACTGATGGGATTACATGAGAGTCAATCTAGATTTTATGAAAATATGCTTGGAAGAAACAAAAACTTTTGGATTCCAATTTATGACAAAGTTGTAGAAATTCTTCCACAGCTGAAGAATGTCCCACTTAATGTATTTATGCAAGCGATCAACGTTGTAAAACCAAGTTTGATTCGTGTAGATGCAGATGAAGTGACTTATTGTATGCATATTATTTTACGTTATGAGATGGAGAAAGCCATTTTCATTGACCATGTTCCAACAAAAGAACTTCCACAACTATGGAATCAGAAGATGGAAGAACTGTTAGGAGTTGTCCCACAAAGCGACGCCCAAGGCATTATGCAAGATATGCATTGGTCTGATGGTAGTTTTGGATATTTTCCATCTTATTTACTTGGATCTGTTTACGATGGGATGCTTTTAGAGCAAGTGGAAGAAGAACTAGGATCTGTAGATCAAATTCTAGCAGATGGAAGGATCAAAGAACTTACTTTGTGGCTCAATGAAAAGATCCATCAATACGGAAGCTTGTATACATCTAAAGAAGTAATGGAACGCGTATGCCATAAGGAAATCAGTGCACAGCCACTTCTTACCTACTTTAGAAAAAAATACGAGTAATAAAAAATCCCCTGTTGATCGTAAAGTCAACAGGGGTAAATTTTACTTCAGAAATAGATTCAATTTGAGTTGAAGATTACTCCTCATCAAATTCATCGTCGAACTCGTCATCATCAAACTCGTCGTCAAATTCATCATCATCGAATTCGTCTACATCAAAATCCTCATCCTCATCCTCGTCCTCTTCAAAGTCATCATTTCCTCTTGAAGCAAACGTAAGAATTAACATAATGATCGTCATTACTGCGAAAATAACAGCTACATACAAGAAGAAGATATCCTTTGATTTCATAAAGAAAGCAAATACTGCACTACCAAGGTAGAAAAGGGTTGGAATGAGAAATGCCACAAGAGAATTTTTCTTTTGTAAAATCAAAAGAAGAAGTCCACTTACAAGCATACATGTAGCTAAAATAATGTAAATAGAACCAATCGAGGTAAGATTTCCAGATGTAACATCATCTAATCCTGCGATGAGTCCTTTGTAACAAAAAAAACCGAATGCCGCCAACGAAATAATTCCAAGTAAGATACGTAAAATACGGAATTTTGGAACAACTTTCTTCTGACTAGGTTCCTCTAAGTCTGGATTGATCGAAAGCATAGTTTCATAATTGCTCTTAACGGCTTCCTCACGCTTTGCACGTACTTTTTTTGGTGGAATATTGCTATATTTTGGCTCGTTTGCCTCAGAAGCTTTTTTCATAGGTCTAGAGGCTGGATCGGTAGGTTTTTTCGCTCTTACTGGTTTTTCTTCCTCTGTAGGTCTTGCTTTTACTGGTTTCTTTGGAACAGGACGCTCAGAGGCTTCCGCTTTTCTTACCGGTGCTTTCTTAACAGGCTCTTTCACAGGAGCAACCTTTGGAGCTTCTTCTTTCATAGGAGCAGCCTTTGGAGCTTCTTTTTTCACAGGAGCAGCCTTTGGAGTTTCTTCTTTCACAGGGGCAGCTTTTTCAGTATGTTCTTTTACGGGAGCTTTTGGCTCGTCTTTCTTGCTAGAATCTGCCGCTTTCTTTGCGCGTTGTTTATCAAGGTTCCACTGCTTTTTACAATCTCTACAGATTGCATATTCATTATAGATAGGGTCTCCGCTTTCGCTTGTGCCCACTTTTTTTGTCTGTAATTCAACTTCTTTGCCACATTTTGGACATTTCATATATGTAATCCTCTCTTTCTTAGGTATATACAATGTATATATTATATCATTATGTGCATAATTCGACAAGAAAAAATATCAGATGTTTCTAGATAAAACAATCATCCCTTTAAGAATAAAGGTTCTTAGAGGGATGAAAAAGGGAAAGTTAATGTTTTTCTTTTCGTTCGGGTTTTATGACAGGTGGTTCATATTGTAACAGATCTTTATAGGAATCTCGTTCGGAAGAAGTTTCTGGGGAAGTTGGGATTAACCCGGTACAATCTGTTACGCAGGCCGCATTTTTTAAGTAATCAAATTGATCGATGATTTTTTGGTTTTCTTTTTTGTTCATAATTTTTTCTCCAATCTTGTAAAAACTATTGTTAAAATGTAGTATGTTCCGATTTTCAAATTGTATTCAGATACAAATATGTTATACTTTATACAGAAAACTAAAAAATACTAGAAAGAAGGAATTCTATGAAAATAGTTGCAGATACACATGCACATACACTTGCCAGTGGGCATGCATACAGCACCATCCATGAAATGGCAAGAGCAGCTTATGCAAAAGGATTAAAAGTACAGGCGCTTACAGAACATGCTCCAGAAATGCCAGGAACATGTCATTCTTATTATTTTATGAATTTAGATAAGGTTCCACGCCAAATGGATGGAGTGGAATTATTATTGGGAACAGAATTAAATATTATGGATCCACAAGGAACCCTAGATCTTTCAGAAGAAGTGTGCAATAAATTAGATATCGTAATTGCAAGTATTCATCCTCCTT
>JARIEI010000055.1 GCA_029256845.1 Ruminococcus sp.
ACAAGCAAAGAAGATAAAGAAAATTAAGGGAACGATTGAAATTTAGGAAAAGATTACACAAAGGTTCGTAAAAGTTACAAACAAAATGGATTAAAAAAAATACAGTGTATGATAAAATCAACAAAATAGAGGAGGAAGTGAGATTGATGAAAAAAGCAATTTTATTCATTATTATGTTGAGTGTTATTTTCACAGGTTGTCAAAAAACTCCAAAGGAGAGTGCGGTAGTCAGAAAAACGGATGGAATTAGTGAGACAATAGTTTGTAAACCTCTTAAAGAAGGAGAAATGAGGGAAACGGACGTTCCAAAGCATTGGAAGTTTGAAGAAAAGAAAAGTAACGATCGTGTAACCATCCAAGCGGATCTCGAGTTAGGAGAACAGAAAATTGGAAATCTTCCAGTTATAGAGATGAAAAGCCATGAGCTAACTCAAGAAGAGTTGAATAGATTAATTGATTATTTTGCGGATGGTGAGGATTTATATGCGCCACAAATTGTGACAAAGGATGCGTATCAGGAGATATTAAATAGAATTACAAATAAGGAAGGGAGTTATGCACAATCAGCGTATTCCCCATCGATTACAAGCATCCAAAATGCGATCCGAGATGGGATGGAGCTTGCTCCAAATAAGACATCATCTCTAGAGAAAGTGGAGATAGGATTTCGTGAAAAATTAAAGGATTCTGGTGTGGAAGCAGCGCAAAAGTGGATGAATGTTGAACCAGAAAACAAAGATACAGAGGATTATTTTGTTGCAGATGTAGGAGAGGACAGAAGAGCACACATAGAAGCAGAGCGGTATAATCAGGAAATAGACAATGCTAGTAGCTTTCTTTGGATGGAGGGGGCTAATTTTGTCGAGGAAGAAACGATAGAGAATGAGGAAATGCAGAATGAGTATTACAGAAGCAACAGTATGGATACGAACGGCTATACAGAGAAATTTCACGAGCTAGCGGATGTGTACCGAGAGTGTATGGACAGGATTACCTTTACAGAAGAAGATGGAAAAAAACAGGCCGAACAAATTTTAAAGGATCTTGGTATCAACGACATGAGTATTGTAGACTCAGACCGTACTGTGTGGTTCTCAAAGGGTGCATGTTTGGAGAGCAAGGGGCTGGGCCTTGGCAGTGATATCATGTGGCGAGGAAATCTAGATCAGGGGTTCCAGGATACCTATACTCTTTTTCCAGAAGTGTAGAAGGGATTGCTTCAGTTCCCGAGGGTTTGGCTGCGAAAGAAACAGTGGACAGCTATATGCCGCCGTTCCAGATTGAAACTATTTCTATTTTGATAACGGAGGAAGGCGTGAAATATTTTAAATGGGATGGAATAGCGGAGGAAGTCCGTACAGTGGCAGAAAATACAACACTTCTTCCTTTTGAAAAAATACAGGAAAAGCTGACAAATCAGATCTTTTACTGGTATTCTGGAAAAGGTCAGTCTGCCAACGATACTACTTTATTAGAATATAATGTGTTAAGCGCCAAGTTGCAGTATACTTATATCACAGCTTATCAAGAGCCGAAACATGCATGGATGGTTCCAGCGTGGACTTTTACGGTTCAAGAAAGTCTTGGAGGAAATCCTCTTCAGAATCTTACCTATGTAATGAATGCTTATGATGGAAGTGTAATCGGGGATGTGTACTAAGGAATGGGAGTTGCAGATTAATATGGTTGAAAAATTTTCTAAATGATGAATATATCTATAAGCATAATTAGAACTTCCATATTTATGAGCTAATGAAATCAAACATAAAATTTGTATATAAAACTATTGATTTCTATCAAAAAAAGTTATAGTATCATCTATGGAACAAAGTTTATGTTATAGTTTAAAGGAAGGGTGTATATGGAATATACATATTTATTAGTATTAGCTTTAATATTGTTATCAACTAAAGTCTTAGGTGTAGCATCAGCCAAAATTCATATGCCACAAGTTGTAGGAGCATTGTTGGCAGGTATCATTTTAGGACCAAGTGGTCTTGGACTTATGCAAAGTTCAGATTTCCTCGTAAAGACAGCTGAGATTGGTGTTATTATGCTGATGTTTACGGCAGGAATTGATACAGATCTTTCAGAATTAAAACGGACCGGACCAAAAGCGTTTATAGTTGCGATTATGGGAGTTTTTGCACCACTGATTATTTGTGGAGGATTATATTTCTTCTTCTTTGGATTTACATTTACCTTTGAAAATTTGTTAAAAGCAGCATTTGTTGGATCTGTATTTTCAGCAACTTCTGTATCAATTACAGTAGAGACATTAAATGAAATGGGAAAATTAAAGACAACGACAGGAACGGTGTTACTGTCGGCAGCTTTGATTGATGATATTTTAGGAATTATTGTACTTTCTATTTTGAGCGGTTTAAGTTCAGGAGATTCAAATCCACTTATAGTAATTGTTCGTATTGCAATTTTCTTCGTATTTACATTTGTTGTAGGATGGGTGATGAATCGTGTATTTACCTCCATCGCAGAAGTACACTGGCATAGCCGCCGTGTTGCTATTTGGGCACTGGCATTTTGTTTGATCATGGCATATTGTGCAGAAGAATTGTTTGGTGTCGCAGATATTACGGGTGCATATTTTGCAGGACTTATTTTGTGTAACGTAACAAAATGTCGTCAGTTTGTTGCAAAGAAGTTTACCGTTACAGCATATATGGTATTTACACCAGTATTTTTTGCCAGTGTAGGTATGAAGACAAACCTTCGTACGATGAATTCTAGTATTGTTGTGTTTGCAATTTTACTTGTCATCGGAGGAGTAATTTCCAAGATCATTGGATGTGGACTAGGTGCTAAGATGTGTAGATTTACAAATCATCAGGCGCTTGTTATTGGTACAGGAATGGTGGCACGTAGTGAAGTAGCACTTATGGTTGCACAAAAGGGTATTTCGGCAGGTATGATTGATCCATCTATTTTACCAGCCATTATTGTGAGTGTCATTGCCTCCGCGTTGATTACGCCAATTTTATTAAAATTAGAAATTGCACGTGGACATGAGTTATAAATAAGTAAAAAATTATGCGTAGCAGATGTTGTGACTGCTACGCATTTTTTTGTTACTTTTGATATTCGTCTGGAATAATTATGGCAGCAATAAAATATGCAAGAAACCCAGTTCCAAGGCTAAAGCAAGTAAACAATGCTACACCAAGTCGGATTAAAGTTGGATCAATATCAAAGTATTCAGCAATTCCACCACATACTCCACAAAGTTTTCGATTTGTTTTTGAGCGATAAAGTCGTTTTCCATGCATAAGTTTCTTCCCCCTTTTATTGTAAAAATTCTAAATCAATATTTCCTAATGTACAATTCAAATTAATATTTTTTGAACTGTGATTATTATATGTTTTTTCAGTAGTTAAGCCTGTATAGGTGTCTTCGCCGATGGTTATAGTTCCTGCATCACACATAACGCTATAATTGTAATTTGTGCTAGCATCCTTTAAATCAACCTCTACTTCACCAACAGAACAATCTACAGTAAGATCTTGCTCTATGACTCCTTCAATATCTAATTCGCCGGCATCCACAGTGGCTGTTACAACTTTCGCTTTTACATCATTAAGGGAACAACTGCCAGCGCTCAGGTCTAGATTTAACTGTTCAACGGAAATGGTTTCGGCATCGATTTCTCCCGTTTTCATAGAAATATCAAGCGTCTTTAAAAGGGTGTTCTTAGGAAGATAGATTGCCAATTTAGAATGTTTGTGATGACTTCTCCACTTTTTAGGAGGAGTTTTTAAGTTGATGATAAGTTTTGATTCATTTTGCGTAATCTCTAATGGTTCAGGATCCACGTGCTTACAAGAAGTTATGTGTACATTATCATCGTTGGATGGTTGAAGTGAAATTTCACCTAAATCAACTTTAAGTGTTAGAGAATCTACGTTTTTGTATACTTTTTCGGAAGAAGAGGAGCAAGAAAAATCATCGTCATCGTCTTCATAGTCATCTAGAACGTTGTAATCTTCGTTGATAAATTCTACGTGTTTACTTTTTTTTCGTAAAAAATCTTGGCCTGGTTTGGAAAACTCTTGAAAAGTGCCACGGAAAGAGAATCCAACCAGTACAGAAATAATCGTCAATATAAGGCCAAGACCGCCAATACAGCCAATTATAATCCAGAATATTTTCCATCCTTTTTTCATAATGTTTTCTCCTTTCTATGAAATAATTTACGGAATTGATTCACAATCCAACGGAATACAGGTGGAAATAATTTCAGTACGCCCCACCATAAGAGTACGGAAATTGATAATCCAAGTGCAATAAGCACAAGTCCGCTACCTAAAAATCCAAGAAAACCTACAAATGAAGTAGGAATTAAGAAACAAGAAAAAACGAATAGTAAAACTCCAGCACCGGCGACAATAAATCCACCGCCAAGAAGAAGTGCAAGAATCACAAAAAGGACAATTACAGTTGCCAATAGGAATCCAAAAAGAGTGGCAATCCATGGGAAAAATTTATAAAGTCCCACAACAAGAAGCAAAATGATCAAAATACATTTAAGTGGTGTACTAGTCCAAGGCTTTTTCGTTTTCCTGTTGGCTGGAAGGTTTTTGTCTTCTACAGATGTGTCGTGATATCCCGTTTCTCCGTATTCTCCCTTTGTATCCATGTCTCCGGAAAGTCCTTGATGGATGGTTTTGGATACTTTTTGGGGACTTTCAAGTTTTTGTATAATTTCACTTTCATTTTCTTTACCAGCATCATCTAAGTAATCATTATAATACTGTAATGCTTCGTTGCGTTCATCTTCGGAAAGATCAGAAAGTAACAATTCTAATTCTTTCATAAATTCTATGCGTGTCATTAAGCGTCACCCCCTTCGAATAGATCTGATATTTTGCAGGAATAATTTTTCCATTCTGTTTTATAAAAATTAAGTTGTGCAAGTCCTTTTAGTGTTACTTGATAATAACGACGATTTCTCCCATCAAATTGCTTGTCATATACTTCTAAACATTCGTCTTTTTGGAGACGACGAAGGACGGGATAAAGTGTAGATTCTGATACATCTAATGTATTTCGGACGTCTTGCGTAATTTTATATCCATAGGTTCCTTCTTCGGATTTGGAAACAACAGCAAGTACAATCGCATCTAAAAGAGCCGCTCCTGTGTTAAATACCATAAGATCCTCCTTTCTTATATTTTTATCTTCATTATATTGTTTTTATATTAATATTATATGACGTATAGTATTAAAAAGTCAATAAAAATGTTTGATGAAAAATAAAAAAGGCGGAAATAGGATAAAATCGCTATCTCCGCCTGCTAATTAATGAAAGATGCCCAAAGCCTGTAACAATAGAATAGACATAATCACAGGTACTACATATCGAATCATAAAAGCATATAATTTTTTTCGACTAAATTTTACATTTCCAGTTTCAACTTCCTCTATAATCCATTTTGGTTTCACAATCCATCCAATAAAAATAGCAGTTAGAAGAGAAATAAGTGGCATAAGGAAGCTGTTACTAATATAATCCATGAGATCAAGAAGCTGTCCGACACTTCCATTTGGAAGCTTCATTTCAAAATAGAAGATGTTATAGCCAAGACAGATTATGATCGCTGTAATGGCGGAATAAATGGAAATCATAAGGCTTGTTTTTCTTCTCGATGTTTTAAATATGTTTGCGCAGTTTGCAACTAGAGTTTCCATAATAGAAACGCAGGAAGTAAGTGCAGCAAGAAGAATCATCAAGAAAAAGATAACACCAACAATGATCCCGGCTTTCCCCATGGAGTGGAAAACTTTTGGTAAAGACACAAACATAAGGCTTGGACCAGATGCCATACCATCGGTTCCGGAAAATACATAAATGGCAGGAATAATCATAAGACCTGCAAGAAATGCAACTGCTGTATCAAAAAATTCAATCTGGGCAATGGATTTATTTAAATTTATTTCTTTTTTTACATAAGAACCGTAAGTGATCATAATTCCCATAGATACGCTAAGTGAAAAGAACAGTTGGCTCATAGCGTCTAATAAAATATTCAAGAATCGAGAAAATGTAAGATCTGAAAAATCAGGAATCAAGTAAATTGCCAATCCATCAAGACCTGTTCGTGTTATTCCAGAGGCATCGGTGTGAGTTAGGGTAAGAGAGTAAAGGGCGATGCCGATGATCATTAGAAAAAGTCCTGGCATAACAATCGTAGAAAATCGTTCGATTCCTTTTTCCACGCCAGTAAAAACTACAAGAGCAGTAATAGCAAGAAATAGCAACATAAAGACAATTGGAGCCATCTTACTTGTAATGAAGGAAGTAAAGAAGTCATCTTTGGAAGCATCTGTTCCATGACCGCTTATATATAAGGTTGTGTATTTTAAAACCCATCCTCCAATGACAGAATAGTAAGTCATAATGATTGCTGGAACCAAAAAAGTTAGTTTTCCAAGAAATCCCCATTTGGGACGAATAGAATAAAATGCGTCCCAAGCATGTTTGCCAGTTTTGCGTCCCAGTGCAATATCTGTAGTAAGTAGAGTAAAACCAAATGTAAGTACGAGAATTAGGTAAACCAGCAAGAATAATCCTCCGCCATCTCTAGCCGCCAAATAAGGGAATCTCCATATATTCCCAACGCCTACAGCACTTCCGGCAGCGGCTAATACAAAACCGATCGAACCAGTAAATCCACTTTTCTTTTTTGTTTCCATATTCATAACCTCCTTTAAAGTTGCCTGTTTAATATATAAAACTTTTCAACATTTTACAACTGAGAATATGTTCGCTAAAAGAAACTTTTGACACAAATATGTTCGCTATGATAGAATTAAAACGGAAAAGTCATACGATTTTTGGAAAGATTTATGAAACAAAACAAAATGTATATTTAAACGAAACTTTTGAGGGTAAAGATGGAAAATATTAATCAATACACAGGGAAAAAAATTAGAAATTATCGGAAAATGAAAAAGATGACGATTCAACAGATGGCTGATTCTATTCATAAAAGTCGTGCTACAGTGAGCAAGTATGAGACAGGAGATATTAGTCTTGATTTGGAAACACTATATGAGATTAGCAAGGTGCTAGATGTTGGGATAGAGCAACTTATAGACTATCATCAAGAGGAAGAAGCGGTGGAAGACGAACCAGAGGATTATATTGGAATTAGTCCGTTTTTTAAGGCGGATCGGTTGTATTTTTATTTTTACGATGGGAGATATGACAGACTAAAAGAATCGATCATTCATGTGCATAAAAACAGTATCCATGAAGATGGAAGTTATGAAGCTGCACTTTGTATTCACTCCTCCACACAAACAGGACGAAGCAGCGATATATATTATACTGGAAATGTTTTGTATAGTGATATTTTGATTCGGTTTTCTTTTGTAAATCAGTATAATAAATTGGAGCAGGATCTTTTATACATTTTTAATCCACTGGAATTAAGAGATTATACAGAAGGACTTTTGTGTGGAATTTCCAGTACAGATTTAAAGCCATGTGCATTCAAATGCCTTGTTTCCCTAACGCCACAAACAGATTATGAAGAATTAAAATCACGTTTATTGTTAACTACAAAAGAAATCAAGTGTTGGCAGAAACAAAATATGCTTATGGTAGATAATAATAGTTAAAGAGAGCGGAACCCCGCTCCCTTTTGCTATTATTTTTCATATTTGGAAACATGAACATCGTTGATGTTGACGTAAGAAATTGATTTGGAGGATAGCAGTTTTAATAAATCCTCTTTTCCAATATTGACTCGCACTCCATATGCACTCCAGTCTTTTTTTGCATAATCCAGACGTTTTTGTAAATTTTTTACGGAAATATCATCATCAAATAAGGTACCCATGAGATCTACAAATTTTGGATGGTCAATTAGAAGTTGCAAGTGTGAGTGATAGCATTCTTCTAGCATTTTCCCAGTTAAATGTTCCAGATCAAGATCGTAAGAAGGGTAAAGAAGGGAAGCCTCATTTGTGAATACTTCTCTTGTAATTGTTCGTAATCCCATTCCGTAGGAAACTTGAGGTGTTTTAGAAAAATTTTGACCTTTCAAGGCAATCCAGTTAAAGTCGCAATTCGGATACTGGTGAATGAGCGAAGCAATGTCGTTTGAAGAAAGATATTGTTCAAAGCTAAGCGAAACGTCAAGCCATGCGGAATCTGGAAGTTTTTCGATTTCCTGTAGAACATTCTGTGGATCTTCCACTGCGGGTTGAAAAAGGACGGTTGGATCTGGATTTTTAAATTCGTTTAATGTGTGGTAAAAAGGCAGGGAGTTAGGTCCTACTTTTATATTAGACCACTTGATATGCAGTTTATTAGTAGGTTCTCCATCGATCATCATCGGATCGAGTGGCTCAAAAGTCTTTATATTTATATCATAACATCCAAATCCTTTGGAAGTATAGGAGATGGAATTTTCATTTGGAATCACATAGGTAAATGTTCCAGGAAAATGCATAGACAGAAAATCTGTCAGTAGAACAGAAAATTCTCGTGCTTCTTTTTTTTCGGATTGTAAAAATGTTTTTTCATGCCCCGGGTGATAGAATATCGCACTTACGAAGGAAGAGGTCCCGTAATAAAGTACACTTACCAATAAAACAAATACAAAAAGCACGCAGAATGTTCGGGAAAGAAATGTTCGATAAATGCGCTGTTTTAGTTTTTTTTGAAAAGCTTTTTCGTCTACAGGTATTGGATCAATATTTTTCGTGGCTTCAGATTTTAATAAATTATTTAATTCTTGTTCATTCATGATAGTCCCTCCCTTTTTTGAGAATGAATTGTTTTGCCCGGTGGCGAATCACACGGACATTTTCAATGGACAGATTTAAAATCGAAGAAATTTCTGCATCTTGATAGCTCATTTGAAGCGTTAAAAGCATTACGTCTCTTTCAGTATCTGGAAGTTCATAAATTGTTTGATATAACCATTTTCGTTCTTCATCTTGAATGAGTTGATCTAAAATATCCGTGGTTTCCAGTATCCAGGAGGATGAAATATCATCCATGGAAACGACACGTTTTTTTTGCTTATATTTTGTAATAAATTCATTTTTTAAAACGGTATAGATCCAACTTTTCAAGTTTCCGGATTGAAAAGAGGTGAAAGCTTTTACAAAGGCATTTGCAACAAGATCTTCTGCATCGTCCTTGTTTTTTGTAAGAGAAAGTGCATATAAAAACAAGGGTTGATAGTATGAATCATAGATTTGCTGAAACTCATTTTTGTTCATTTCATTCCTCCTTTCACTTATATAACATTTTACAATAAAAAAAATTACAAGAAAATATAAAAAAATACAAAAAAATTAAATACCCTTGACATTAAAGAGAAATAATGTTAAAACATAGGTGTTAAATATGGGACATGATAGAGGAGCGATTTTTATCAGTATCGTTTGGCAATAGCTTAGGCAGGCTGTCAGATCGAGAAAGGAAAAATCGCCGAAGGAATACATAGCCTAAGTGTAGATCCTGGGACGGCATAGAAGATATGTCGTACTGTCACAATTGTGGAGCGCTATCGAAAGACATTACATTTTGTTTAGTTTTTTACATGCCATGAGCGCGCTTCCAAGCAGTCGTTCATGGCTTTTATCATTTCCCAGCAAATTTTAGAAAAAGAAAAGAGAGGGAAAAAATGAAAAGAGTAACACGTAAAAGCATGTGGATCATTTCCAGCATTATGCTGATGGTTCTATGTTGTCCGACCATAGCATTTGCAGCAGAAGAAGCTAAGGAGTATGTACCAGCTTTGTATGCAACCTTTTGGGCATTGGTACCACCAGTGATCGCAATCGTACTTGCATTAATTACAAAAGAAGTTTATAGTTCTTTATTTAT
Organism: Ruminococcus sp.; assembly: GCA_029256845.1. Lineage (GTDB taxonomy): Bacteria > Bacillota > Clostridia > Lachnospirales > Lachnospiraceae > JAHHTM01. The sequence goes on from JARIEI010000055.1 coordinate 9,864, forward strand.
TGGAATTTTAATCGGAGGAATCTTCTATTCAGGGATGTCCTTTGAAGGAACCATTACCCATGTATTTCAAGATGGAATTATAGGAGTGTTGTCAAATTCTTATAATGTTGGAATTTTAGTGTTCCTTGTAATTTTAGGAATCATGGTATGCCTTATGAATCGAGCGGGAGGCTCTGCAGCATTTGGACAATGGGCAAGCGATCATATTAAAAGCAGAGTGGGAGCACAACTTGCAACGATTGTTCTTGGAGTTTTGATTTTTATTGATGACTATTTTAACTGTTTGACGGTAGGAAGCGTGATGAGACCAGTTACTGACAAACATCAAGTTTCAAGAGCGAAGCTTGCATATTTAATTGATGCCACAGCAGCGCCTGTGTGTATTATTGCACCAATTTCTTCCTGGGCAGCAGCAGTAACAGGATTTGTACCGGGAGAAGATGGATTTTCCATTTTTGTACGAGCAATCCCATATAACTTTTATGCTTTATTAACATTATTTACAATGGTAGCAATGGTTCTGATGCGTACAGAATTTGGAACTATGAAGAAACATGAGCAAAATGCAATCAAAGGAGATGTCTTTACCACACCAGATCGTCCATATGAAAATGTAAAAGAAGAGGAATGTTCCTCCAATGGAAAGGTCATTGATCTTGTATTTCCGATCATTGTCTTAATTATCAGTTGTATCATTGGAATGATTTACACAGGTGGATTTTTCTCTGGTGAAAGTTTTGTTACGGCATTTTCAAAAAGTGATGCTTCGGTAGGCCTTGTACTTGGAAGTTTTGTTGCGTTTGTAATTACAATTGTATTCTATTCCGTGAGACGTGTGTTAAAGTTCAAAGATTGTATGGAATGTATTCCAGAAGGATTTAAAGCCATGGTTCCTGCAATTTTGATCCTTACACTCGCTTGGACATTAAAAGCAATGACAGATAGTCTTGGAGCAGCGCCATTTGTTGAGGGTGTGATGAAATCAAATGCAAAGAGCTTGGTAAGTTTCCTTCCAGCGATTATTTTCTTAGTAGGATGTTTCCTTGCATTTGCCACAGGAACATCTTGGGGAACATTTGGTATTTTAATTCCAATTGTTGTTGCAGTTTTTGCAGAAACAAATGTAGAGATGATGATCATTTCTATTTCTGCTTGTATGGCTGGAGCCGTGTGTGGAGATCACTGTTCTCCGATATCTGATACAACGATTATGGCGTCTGCTGGAGCGCAGTGCAACCACGTAAATCATGTGTCTACTCAGCTGCCATATGCCATTATGGTTGCAGCAGTTACATTTGTAACGTATATCATTGCAGGATTTGTTCGAAAAGCGTATATTGCACTTCCGATTGGAATTGTTCTGATGCTTGCAGTCCTGTATATAATTAAGAAAAGAAATTCGACAATAGAATAAAAAAGTCCCTGCTGTGTAGTCACAGCAGGGATTTTTTTGTGGAATTGCTTTTTGGCGTATTTCCAAATTTCATATAATCTTTCCGATATTCCGAAGGACTAGTTCCGATATAGTCTTTGAATACTTTCGTAAAATAAGGGGAGTGCTGAAAACCAACCGCATATCCAATTTCTGTAATACTAAGAGAACTCTTACGTAAAAGTACGCATGCCTTATCAAGCCTATAGTGTTGAAGATATTGGCTTGGACTGATGCCCATATATTTTTGAAAGAGTTTAAATACATAAGTACGATCAATATTATTATTTTCAGCGATATCCGAAATAGAAATATCATTAAAATAATTTTTATGAATGTAATTTAATATTTGGTGGAAGTAAGCTTCGCCAGGACTTAAATGATCGAGTTGTACGTTTCGTATATTATTTTGAATATAATCAAGAAGATAAAATACACTTCCATGAGCCATCAAATGCTGTCCTTTTTGCAGATCAAGATAAACTCTTTCGAAAAGACGGTCTAAGTTAGAGTCTACATTATGGTGAATAATATAATTTTCAGGGGATAGGCCACATAAAGAAAGAATCCTTTTCACATTTTTTCCCCGAAGACCAACCCAGCGGTAGCTCCAAGGATTTTTAGAATCTGGATAATATTTATTTCTTGTATGTGGGGGAATCATAAAAAGATCTCCGGCTTGAATATGATTTTGTTTATCTAAAATTTGAAAATAGCCTTCGCCGGCAATACAATAATGAATGACCCAATAATCAATTGGAATAAACTCATATGGCTTTCCAGGTTTACATTCTTCGTAGCCGCATTCATATAATTGAAATTCATTACTCATAGATGCATGGTTTAATAGTACACCTGTATCATCTTCAAAAATCTTTCCCATAGAATCTCCTTTTCTTTTGAACGTAAAAATAGCAAAAATTCTGTAGTTATGTTTGATGCTTTTAGTATATCGCAGTGAAAGAAAAGTGTCAACATATATATAAGTGCGCAACATAAATAGAAAAGAAAAAGGAAGAAAATATTTGAAATGATAGAAAAAACATACTAAAATTGCACAGGAACTGCTGTAAAATAGCAAGAAAATGAAGAAAATATAAAAAAATGGATTCAACATAATTATAAAATAGTTCAACATATATGAAAGAAATCGAGGGGTTATGATGCTATAATTAGGGTACATAAAGCAGATGCGCAAATGCTTAGAAGAGTAGTATAAAGAAATCCTGTTTTTGGGGTGAAAACAGGAGACGAAAAGGAGAATTAATCTATGGAAAACAAAAATTCAAGAGAAAGACTGGGGGTTGCTTCTCTGGTAATGATGACTTTTTCAGCAGTGTTTGCATTCCCGAGTATCATCAATAACAGTATTGAAATTGGACTTGCCACGATTCCTGCGTATATTTTCGCATCCATCTTTTACTTTCTCCCATTTATTCTTATGATTGCAGAATTTGCATCCGCAAACTCTGACAAAGAATCGGGAGTACATAGTTGGTTAGAATGTGTGCTTGGTCCTAAATGGGCATTTTTAGGAGCGTGGTCCTACTTCTTTGTCAATTTATTCTTTTTCTGTTCCTTGCTTCCAAATACATTGATCTATGGTTCCTATGCCATTATGGGAAGAAATGTATTTGATGGACAAAATGGAACGAAAATCATTGCAGTACTTTCTATTATTTTATTCTGGTTGGCTACTTATGTATGTATCAAAGGAGTTGGCTGGATCTCTAAAGTTACAGATATTGCAGGGGCTGCAAGGTTTATCATGGGTATTGTATTTATTCTGTTAGCATTTGTTCTTGTGATGGGATTAAAGGAGCAGCCGGCACAAGAGTTTACAATGGATACAATCATGCCAAAATTCAACTGGACATTCTTCATGGTTATGGCTTGGGTGTTACAGGCAGTAGGCGGTGGAGAAAGTATTGGTGTTTACATCAAAGACGTAAAAGGTGGAAACAAAACATTTGTAAAGACAATGGTTATTTCTACATTAGTCATCGGTGTTATGTATGTATTAGGAGCAGTAGCAGTAGGAATTGCAGTTCCTCATGAAATGATCGCAGGTAATTATTCAAATGCAATCTTTGTAGTATTCCAGGAATTATTAGCGAAATTTGGAATTCCTGCAGGAGTAACATTCCGTCTGGTTGGTTTGATTTTATTCCTAGGTGGTCTTGGATCTTTAGCTCTTTGGACAGCAGCTCCTGTTAAAATCTTTTTCTCTGAAATTCCAGAAGGTGTGTTTGGAAAATGGCTTGTAAAAACAAACCATGAAGGAAATCCAACAAATGCACTAGTTGTACAAGGAATCGTTGTAACAATCTTAGTTGCCATTCCAGCCCTTGGAATCGGAAATATGGACAGTTTCCTACAGATGCTTTTAAATATGACAGCGGCTACTTCATTACTGCCAGTTCTGTTTCTTGTGATTGCATATATTGGACTTCGCCTTAAAAAAGATGATATGCCAAGAGATTATAAATTTGGAAATCGAACAGTTGGAATTATTGTAGGATTTTTCCTTTTAGCAGTATTTGCTTTTGTATTCTTTATGTCAACAGTTCCAGATCCAGCACTTATGAAACAAGCATTAGATGGAACTTTACCAGCAGGTGTAGCAAATCCATTTGGAAGTCTTGTTTACAACGTCTTAGGTGTAGTAATCTTTGTTGGAATTGCATGGCTTGCATGGAATCGTTATGAAAAGAAGAACGGATTAAAAAAGAAATAAATTATTGAAAAATATGGAGGTTTCGAACATGAAAGTTTGGGAAAATCATCAAGTGGATGGAATCAATAGAATGCCTGCTAGAGCACATTTTTTAACATTTCCTACAATGGAAAAGGCAAAATTAAATGACAATCGATATACACATGCATTTAAAAATTTAAATGGAGTTTGGAAATTTTTATTCTTAGACGCACCAGAGTATAGTCCAGAAGGATTTTACAAGAGTGATTTTGACACAGAAATAATGGAGGATATTACAGTTCCAGGCAACTGGCAGCTTCAAGGATATGGGAAAATGCATTATTCTGATTTATGGTATAATTTCCCAATTAATCCACCATACGTTCCAACAGAAAATCCAACTGGAATTTATAAACGAACATTTTATATTGAAAAGAGTTTTGAGAATAAACAGATTCTTTTAAGATTTTGTGGTGTAGATTCTGCTTATCATGTTTGGGTCAATGGACAAGAGGTAGGATATAGCAAAGGTGCAAGAAATGAAGCGGAATTTGATATCACAGAGATTGCAAAAGTAGGTGAAATCAATGATGTGACAGTAAGAGTATACCAATGGTCTGATGGTACTTACCTAGAAGATCAGGATATGTGGTGGGAAAGCGGTATTTACCGTGATGTAGAACTACTTGGTGTTCCAAAAGATGGAATCCATGATTTTAAAGTAGTTGCAGATTTGGACAATGAATATAAAAACGGGCTTCTTAAGGTGGAGGCAAAACTTCGTTCAGAAAATGCTACAGCTGTGAAGTTTGAGCTTTTAGATGCGATTGGAAATGTAGTATTTGAACAAACAAAAGAAGTGAAAGGAACCGTAACATTAGATGCTGTAGTGGAAGAAGTTTCTCACTGGACAGCAGAGACACCTTATCTTTATAAACTTTACATGACTGTTTTTAAAGGAGAGGAAATAGTAGAAGTGATTCCACAAAATGTGGGATTCCGAAATATTCGTATTCAAGGAGAGACGTTCCTTGTAAATGGGGTTGCCATTAAATTTAAAGGAATGAATCGTCACGATTATAACCCAAGAAATGGACGTGTTGTAGCAAAAGAAGAAATGGAAAAAGATATTAAATTGATGAAACAGTTTAATGTGAATGCCATTCGTACTTGTCATTATCCAGATTCTTACTATTTATATGATCTTTGTGACGAATATGGAATGTACATGATCGATGAGACAGACCTTGAATGCCATGGATTTGAATTAACAGGGGATTATGCATGGATTACAGACGATCCAACATGGGAACTTGCGTATGTATCTCGAATGGTTCGTATGATCGAACGTGATAAGAATCATCCATCTATTTTAATGTGGTCTCTTGGAAATGAATCTGCTTCTGGTTGTAATTTCTTCAAGATGACAGAAGTGGCACATCAGATGGATCCTACTAGACTGGTTCACTATGAAGGAGATTTTGATATGGAATATGCGGATGTATATTCAACCATGTATACATGGCTTGAAAATCCAGCAAAACCATTTTTAATGAAAGATATTATTGAAAATAGTAAGCATCCACATCTTCTTTGTGAATATTGCCATGCAATGGGAAATGGACCAGGAAACCTAAAAG
>JARIEI010000200.1 GCA_029256845.1 Ruminococcus sp.
GTCTATGATGATGAATTGGCAGAAGCCTTGAAACAGTTGTCCGAGCGTAACCGTGAAACTTTGCTGATGTATTATTTCTTGGAAATGAACAACGAAGAAATTGCAAAAAAGCAGAATATTTCCAGAAGCGGTGTATTCCAAAATCGACATAATTCATTGGCACTTATGAAAAAATTACTAAAGGAGAAACAGTAAAATGAAGCAAACATTTAAGAAGCCGTCCTACTATTTGCTTTCACAAGCAATGGACGGGGACGAAAAAGCGATTGAAAAGATACTGGCATTTTATGATCCGTACATATCAAAGTGCTGTTTGCGTCCACTCTATGATGAATACGGCAATGTCTATATTGTTGTAGATATGGAGTTGAAGGGACTAATCAGAGAAGCACTTATCAAAATGATTTTAGGGTTTGATATTGCCTTAGAAATCGAAGAAGAATAACAAGCAGTAACCGCAGAGCATGATTTGTTCAATCCCCTCTTCCCTGCTCTGCCCCTGCTTTTACATGAAAGCAACACGCTTTCGCCACAGTTCTTTGACAACTGAATAAAGCAGACAGATACGTTTGTGAGATAGTGAGCCACGGGGACTGTACGCCACGACCTTTTCAAAAGAAAGCGAGCGACCCACGCAGTGATCCGAGAGCGACTGTTGGAAAAGTCGTTTTGCCACGACCTATCCTCACAGGATAATGATACGTCCGCATGGTGCGGTTCTGCCCACAAGAATGGGAATAGTTGAGATGCTAATGGAGCTTTCCAAAGCCGTCTGCCTGTTTATGTAACTTATAAAATAGACACACAGTAAAGGGGGGTGTTACATTATGACTAATGATACTGATGTGTTAAATGATGTAATGTTCCAGCGAGGTAAGGTGTTGGAATATGAATAAAACGAAGATAAGAGCAACGGAACAGCCGATTGCTGTTGATATAGAGGGATTGTCTGCTATGTTATCTTGTGGTCGTGCTACTGCAAGAAAAATAGGAGAACAAGCAGGAGCGAAAATTGTGATAGGTCGTAGGGTTCTTTATTCCATAGAAAAAGTCAAGAAATACTTGATATATTTGGAAGAATAGAGCGATTTCTTATTTATGTTCTCTGGCGTGTGTAGTATAATAAGAAAGGACAAAGCACGCTGTGAGAACAAGAAAAGAGGCTTTTTCAGAAAGGAATGGTTCTCATGGCAATTAGTAGAAAAGACCCAAAAGGAAGAAAATTAAGAGAGGGCGAAAACTGGCGTAATGACGGAAGATACAGTTATCGTTATACAGACGTAAGAACAGGCAAGAGATTGACAGTCTATGCACAAGATTTACCAGAGCTTCGGGAAAAAGAGAAGCAGATTGCAAAGGATATGGAAGATAACATACTGACAGACGGAGCAATCAAAAAAATGACGCTCAACACTTTATTTGAGCGTTATATGGCAACTCGTGAGCTGGCTGATACTACGAGAGTTAGTTATGTTCGTGCTTGGGAAAACAGAGTAAAAGACGAGATTGGAAATATTAAAGTTGTTCAGCTTTTACCCTCACAGATCAAAGCGTATTATGCGAAACTTTCCAAAGCTGGATATGCTTATTCTACAATCAAATATATTCACAACCTGCTTTATCCTGCATTAGAAATGGCAGTAGATGATGATATTATCCGAAAGAACCCTGCAAAGAGTTCCATTAGCGATTATGGAAAACCAGCAGAGGAAAAAGAAGCCTTAACTGTTTCTCAACAAGAAAAGTTTATGGAGTTTGTAAAACAGAGCAATGTCTATAACATATATTATCCCATGTTTACCATAATGATTGGTACGGGGTTAAGGTGTGGGGAGCTCATTGGTCTTACATGGAAAGATATAAACATCAAGGCAAAAACGGTTAATGTAGACCACCAGCTCATTTATAAGAATTTAGGCGACGGTTGCAAGTTCCATATCTCAACACCAAAAACGCAGTCGGGTATTCGTATTATACCTATGACACAAGAAGTTGCAAAAGCTTTTGAGGAACAAAGGAAAATCAATTTCGTGCTTGCAAAGGATAAGAGCATTGAGGTGGAGGGGTATTCGGAGTTTGTCTTTACAGCAAAATCGGGCAGACCGCTTATGCCGAATGGCGTAAATAGTGTTTTATATAACATTGTAGACGCATATAACAAAACCGAAGTAGAGAGAGCAAAAAAAGAGCATAGGAAAGCAGAGTTGTTACCAAAGTTTTCAGCTCATGTAATGCGTCACACAGCTTGTACCAGAATGGCAGAGTGCCGTATGGACGTAAAAGTTCTTCAATATATTATGGGACACGCTCATATAGATGTAACAATGGAAGTGTATAACCATATCGGAGAGCTGACAAGGATTGAAAATGAGATTGCAAGATTGGACAATATGGTGTTAAATGCTTGACACCATAAAAAGAAAAATTGGTGTCAAATTGGTGTCAAAATAGAAAAAATCACAATTTCAAAAGAAATAAGATACTGCAAACCATTGATTTTAAAGGGTTTGCAAAAAAATAACAAAAATATTAGCACTCACCACATGACAGAGCTAACAAGTGTATCTATTGTTATATTGTTACTAGAACAAGTATGAATAACAAAGGAGGTCATTTTATGAATATTAATAAATTTACACAGAATTCCATTCAGGCAGTTCAAACGTGTGAAAAAACAGCATATGATTATGGAAATCAGGAAATTGCACAGGAACATTTATTGTATGCACTTGTTACACAGGATGACAGCCTGATCTTAAAGTTACTTGAAAAAATGAACATTCAGGGAACACTTTTTATAAACAGAGTGGAAGAATTTTTGGAAAAACGTCCAAAAGTACAAGGAGGTCAGGTTTTTGTAGGCCAAGATCTTAATAATGTACTCATTCACGCAGAAGATGAAGCGAAACAGATGGGGGATGAGTATGTATCTGTAGAGCATTTGTTCCTTTCTCTTTTAAAATATGCAAGTAAAGAATTAAAAAATCTTTATCGAGAATTTGGAATTGATCGAAATAGTTTTCTTATGGCATTGTCAACCGTTCGAGGAAACCAAAGAGTAACGAACGATAATCCGGAAGCAACCTATGATACATTGAAAAAATATGGACAAGATCTTGTAGAACGTGCAAGAGAACAAAAATTAGATCCAGTGATCGGAAGAGACGATGAAATTCGAAATCTGGTACGGATTCTTTCTCGTAAGACAAAAAACAATCCAGTTCTTATTGGAGAACCTGGGGTTGGTAAAACAGCAGTTGTAGAAGGACTCGCACAACGTATTGTCCGTGGAGATGTTCCAGAAGGATTAAAAGAGAAAACTATCTTTTCACTGGACATGGGTGCTTTGGTAGCTGGAGCAAAATATCGAGGAGAATTTGAAGAACGACTCAAAGCAGTTTTGGAAGAAGTAAAAAACAGTGATGGAAGAATTATCCTATTTATCGACGAATTACATTTGATTGTAGGCGCTGGTAAAACAGATGGTGCAATGGATGCAGGAAATATGTTAAAACCAATGCTTGCCAGAGGAGAATTACATTGTATTGGTGCTACTACGTTAAATGAATATCGTCAGTATATTGAAAAAGATGCGGCATTGGAACGTAGATTCCAACCGGTACTTGTTGATGAACCAACGGTAGAAGATGCAATTTCTATTCTTCGTGGGTTGAAAGAACGATATGAAGTATTTCATGGAGTAAAAATTACAGATAGTGCATTGGTAGCTGCAGCGACATTATCGAACCGCTATATCTCAGATCGATTTCTTCCTGACAAGGCAATTGACCTTGTAGATGAGGCATGTGCTCTTATTAAGACAGAATTGGATTCTATGCCAGCAGAGTTAGATGAATTACGAAGAAGAGTGATGCAGCTAGAAATTGAAGAAGAAGCATTGAAAAAAGAAGACGATCGTTTAAGTAAAGAACGTCTAGAGCACCTTCAAGAAGAACTGGCAGGACTTCGTGAGCAATTTGCAGGCAAAAAGGCACAATGGGATAATGAAAAAGCATCGGTAGAGCGTGTTCAAAAAATAAGAGAAGAAATTGAGCAAGTAAATAGAGAAATTCAAAAAGCACAACGTGAGTATGATTTAAATAAAGCAGCAGAACTTCAATATGGACGTCTTCCACAACTTCAAAATCAATTAGAAGCAGAAGAAGAGAAGGTAAAACAAAAAGAACTTTCTCTTGTTCATGAAGCGGTAACAGAAGAAGAAATCGCGAAGATTATTTCTAGATGGACAGGAATTCCAGTAGCAAAATTAAATGAAAGTGAAAGAAGTAAGACCCTTCATTTAGCAGATGCATTGCACAAAAGAGTGGTTGGCCAAGATGAGGGTGTAGAACTTGTAACAGAGGCTATTTTACGATCAAAAGCTGGAATCAAAGACCCTACAAAACCAATCGGATCCTTCTTATTCTTAGGACCTACAGGTGTAGGAAAAACAGAACTAGCAAAAGCACTTGCACAGAATCTGTTTGATGACGAGAATAACATGGTTCGAATCGATATGAGTGAATATATGGAGAAGTTCTCGGTATCTAGACTCATTGGAGCACCTCCGGGATATGTAGGATATGATGAAGGTGGACAGCTGACAGAAGCGGTTAGAAGAAAACCGTATTCAGTTGTATTGTTTGATGAAATCGAAAAAGCGCATCCAGATGTATTTAATATTTTATTACAAGTACTAGACGATGGAAGAATTACCGATTCTCAAGGACGTACAGTGGACTTTAAAAACACCATTCTTATTATGACTTCAAATTTAGGAGCAGAGTATTTACTTGAGGGAATCAAAGAAGATGGAACCATTGAACATACCAATGAAGAGATGGTTTTGAATGATTTGAAAGCACATTTTAGACCTGAATTTTTGAATCGACTAGATGAAATTATCATGTTTAAGCCATTGACGAAAGCAAACATTTGTGCGATTATTAATCTATTGATAGATGACGTCAATGAAAGGCTTAAAGACAAAGAACTGTATATTGAACTGACAGAGGCCGCAAAACAATATATTGTAGAAGGTGGATATGATCCGATGTATGGAGCAAGACCACTGAAGAGATATTTGCAAAAGAATGTGGAGACCCTTGCTGCAAAACTCATCCTTGCTGGTGACGTTGGCAGAGGAGATGGAATCATCATTGATGTTGTCGATGGAAAATTAAATGCTAAAGTGAAAGGACAACTGATTTCGTGACACCAATTATTTTTCACATTGATGTAAATTCCGCTTTTTTAAGTTGGACAGCAGTTGAAGAATTAAATAAAGGGGCAGAGATAGACTTGCGTACAATTCCGGCAATTATAGGTGGGGATCAAAAATCACGCCGCGGAGTTGTAGTGGCAAAGTCAATCCCTGCCAAAAGATATGGCATTCGTACAGGGGAACCTGCGGCGAATGCCTTTCGTAAATGTCCAGATTTAATTAGTATTCCACCCGATCATGCACTCTATAAAAGGAAAAGTGCAGAACTTATGGGGTATCTTCGTACCTTTACGAATAAAATAGAACAAGTCAGTGTGGATGAGTGTTATATGGATTTTACTGAAATACAAAATCGGTATCAAACGCCGGAAGAAGGAGCCATTCAAATTAAAAATGGTGTAAAAGAAAAATTTGGCTTTACAGTCAATATAGGAATTTCAACTAATAAAGTACTTGCGAAAATGGCATCTGATTTTGAAAAACCAGATAAAGTACATACCTTATATCCAAATGAGATACAAAAAAAGATGTGGCCTCTTCCAATCGGTGAACTTTATATGGCAGGAAAAGCAAGTGTGCATACACTAAAGAAACTGGAGATAAATACGATTGGTGATCTGGCATTGTCTGATCCAGAGTTAATCTGCTTACATTTGAAAAGTCATGGAAAGACTTTGTGGAACTTTGCAAATGGAATTTGTGATTCGAAGGTGCAATCTGAAAAACAGGAAGCAAAGGGGATAGGAAAATCCACCACATTTAGAGAAGATTTAGATACGTTAGAAGAAGCACAAAAGGTTTTTTCTTATTTGGCACAAGGGGTGAGTGAACGACTAAAGAAAGCAGATCAAAAAGCCTATATGGTCAGTATGGAAATAAAATACAGTGATTTCAAAACAGTTTCTCATCAAAAACAGTTAGATAAGGCAACCAATGACGTTCAGTTGATTCAACAAGTGGCAGTTGAATTGTTTAAAGAACTATGGGATGGAATGTCATTTCGGTTACTCGGGATACGAACATCAAAATTGGTGGCTGCATCGGAGCCGGTGCAGATGTCGCTTTTTGACGAAGAAATACAAAAACCATTTGATGACAAACATAAAAAATTAAATAAAGCGTTAAAGGAAATCCGTACAAAATTTGGAGAAGATGCAGTTGTAAAAGCAGGAAATATGATATCATAAATAAAGACGGAGGTCTTACATGAAATTTGAACATTTGCTGGAACATATTGAATACAAGCTGATCCAAGGAAGTACGAACATAGAAATTTCCACCTTAGAGAAAGATTCTCGTTTGGTACAAAAAGATTCCGTGTATGTGTGTATAAAAGGAGTGAAAGCAGATGGACACCATTATATTGAAGAAGCAGTTTTAAAGGGTGCATCGGTGATTGTTACAGAACAGGAGATGGAACTTCCTTATAAAGTGACACACATCCATGTAAGAGATAGTAGATATGCACTTGCATTTATGGCGGCAGCCTATTTTGACTATCCGGCGGATAAATTGAAAATTATAGGAATTACAGGAACCAAAGGGAAGACGACATGTGCCTATATGATTAAGGCGATTTTAGAGTCGGCAGGATACAAGACAGGATTAATCGGTACCATTGAAACAAGCATTGGGGAAGAAACGTACCCGTCTATAAATACAACCCCAGAGTCTTTGCAACTCCATCGCTATTTTCGAAGAATGGTTCAAAAAGGATGTGAATATGTGGTAATGGAAGTATCCTCTCAGGCATTGATGCTGAAACGAACTGCGGGTATCACCTTTGAGATTGGGGTGTTCACCAATTTGTCGGCAGATCATATAGGACCTGGAGAACATACGGACTTTGCACAGTATAAACAATGCAAAAAGCGCTTGTTTCAACAGTGTAAATGTGCCATAGCGAATATGGATGATCCAAGCTTTTTTGACATGTTTAAAGAAACAAGATGTAAACTTATTACCTATGGATTTTCCAATGAAGCCAATTTCCATGCCAGTGATATGAAGCCTGTTGTTCAAAATGGAAGGCTTGGAACAATCTGTCAAGTAGAGGGAAAAACAAGCATGCCAGTACAATTGTCGATTCCGGGAATTTTTGGAATATACAATGCGCTAGTAGCAATTGCAGTTGGAATCTATTATCATATTTCAAGTGAGATCATCCAAATGGCATTGAAAAATGTGTCGGTCAAGGGGCGGACAGAAATCATCCAAGGAACAAATGGATATACCGTAGTATTAGACTATGCACATAATGCAATCAGTCTTCAAAATCTTCTAAGGACCATGAAAGATTATCGCCCAAAAAGACTAATCAGTTTGTTTGGCTGCGGGGGAAATCGGGCCAAAATGAGAAGGTATCAAATGGGAGAAATATCTGGTAAGATGGCTGATTTGACAATTGTTACTTCGGATAATCCAAGATTTGAAAGACCAGAAGATATTATAGAAGATATCTGTATAGGAATTAAAAAGGTAAATGGATCTTATATAGCTATTTTAGATCGAAAAGAAGCAATACGATATGCACTTTTAAATGCAAGAGAAGGAGATATCCTTGTAATCACAGGAAAAGGGCATGAAAATTACCAAGAGATTCAAGGAAAAAAGATTTTTATGGACGATAAAGTAATTGTGGAGTCCATACTAAAAGAGATAAAAGTAGGAGCGTGTACCTCATGTATGCAGACGTAATCATAGACATTACCCATGAAAAATTAGATAAAGTGTTTCAGTATGCAGTCCCTTCCAGTTTGGAAGGGAATCTGTCTGTTGGAATGGAAGTGATGGTTCCCTTTGGAAAAGGGAATCGAAATACAAAAGGATATGTCATTCATTTGGGGCAGGAATGTAATTATGATCCATCAAAAATAAAAGAGATTGGTGAAATTGTTTCAGATAGTATGGAGATCGAAGGAAAATTGGTGGCTCTTGCAGCATGGATGAAAGAACAGTATGGCGGAACCATGATTCAAGCGTTGAAAACGGTTCTGCCCATCAAACAAAAGGAAAAAGCAAAAGTGAAAAAAAGAGTTCGACTTTTACTTTCAAAAGAGGAAGGAAAAGAAAAGTTAGAAGACTTTTTGCATAAAAATCAAAAGGCACGGGCAAGACTCCTTGCTGCATTATTAGATGAGCCGACGCTGGAATATGAACTGGTGATACACAAATTAAATATTACGTTAAGTGTAATTCGCGCAATGGAAGAACAAGGAATTGTTGCATTGGAAAGCAAACAAGTATATCGAAACCCGGTGACAGGAACAAAAGAGCAAGTTCATGTAACATATACAAAAGAGCAGGAAGATGCAATTGAACGGTTTTGGGAAGACTATCAAAATGAGATCCGTGGAACGTATTTAATTCACGGAGTGACAGGAAGTGGAAAAACAGAAGTTTATATCGAAATGATACGTAGAGTTGTAGAAACAGGAAAACAAGCAATTGTACTGATTCCAGAAATTGCATTAACATATCAGACAGTTCTTCGGTTTTACCGGAATTTTGGGGATCGTGTTTCGATTATGAATTCTAGATTGTCCGCAGGAGAACGATCAGATCAAATGATGCGAGCCAAAGAAGGAAGCATTGATGTGATGATTGGACCTAGGTCAGCGCTGTTTACCCCTTTTAAAAAATTGGGGTTGATTGTTATTGATGAGGAACACGAATCGACTTATAAAAGTGAGCAGATTCCAAGATATCATGCACGGGAAACAGCGATTGCCCGTGCCAAAATGGAACATGCAAGTGTTATCCTTGGATCAGCGACGCCGTCTATGGAAGCGATGTATCGTGCACGAAATGAAGAATACACATTATTTGAAATGAAGAATCGTACAGGGCGTCACAGCATGGCAAAGGTATATACGGTAGATTTAAGGGAAGAATTAAAAAAAGGAAATCGTTCTATTTTAAGTGAAAAACTTCAAGAATTAATAGAAGAGCGGTTGAATAGAAAAGAACAGATCATGCTCTTTTTAAATCGAAGAGGATATTCTGGATTCCTTTCCTGCAGAGAGTGTGGACATGTGGTAAAATGTCCCCATTGTGATGTGGCGCTTTCCCTTCATAATAACGGGAAAATGGTTTGTCATTATTGTGTGCATGAAGTAAACAAACCTCCCCATTGTCCAGAGTGTGGTTCGAAACACATGGGACAATTTCGAGCAGGAACACAGCAAATTGAGAAGATTGTGAAAGAGCGGTTTCCAGGGGTAAAAGTACTAAGAATGGATATGGACACTACGAGAAAAAAAGATGGGCATGAAGCCATTCTTTCTGCATTTGCAAATGGAGAAGCAGATATATTGATCGGAACGCAGATGATTGTAAAAGGGCATGATTTCCCAAATGTAACATTGGTAGGAGTTTTGGCGGCGGATTTATCATTGTATGCAGATGATTACAGAGCAGGGGAGCGGACGTTTCAACTTTTAACCCAGGCAGTAGGACGTGCCGGAAGAGGAGAAAAAAAAGGAGAAGCTGTCATTCAGACGTATAGCCCTACGCATTATGCCATTGAGACAGCGGCAGCCCAGGATTATGAGGCCTTTTATCACGAAGAGATTCAGTATAGAGATCTGATGGGATATCCTCCGTGTGAAAGTCTTTTAGCAGTGCTTTTATCTAGCGAAAATGCACAGTTACTGGATATGGGATGTAGGTATTTAAAAGAATTTGCAGACCGATTAAATAAAGAGAATCAACTAGATATTATAGGCCCTGCTGTGCCAGGAATAGAAAAAATCAACGATGTTTATCGAAAAGTACTCTATCTCAAAGCACAAAGATATGATACACTAGTAAAAGTAAAGAATTATTTGGAAAGATATATCGAAGTAAATCCAGGGTATTCAAAGATAAAGATTCAATTTGATTTTAACCCAATGAATATATTTTAACAAAGGAAGAAGAGTAGGAGGCAGTTATGGCAATTAGAGAAATCAGAGTTATCGGAGACGACATTTTAACAAAACCGTGTAAGGAAGTAACAAAGCTAACAGAGCGTACGAAAATTCTCATTGACGATATGTTAGATACGATGTATGAAAATTTTGGAGTAGGTCTTGCAGCACCGCAAGTTGGAATTTTAAAACAAATTGTAGTGATTGATGTAGGCGATGGACCGATTGTTTTAATTAATCCGAAAATTGTAGAGACAAGTGGAGAACAGACAGGGGAAGAAGGCTGTTTAAGTGTTCCGGGCAAATGGGGAATTGTAACAAGACCAAATCATGTAAAGGTACGTGCGTTTGATGAAGAGATGAATGAATTTGAGTTAGAAGGGGAAGGGCTCCTTGCAAGAGCGTTTTGCCATGAAATTGATCATCTTCATGGAGAATTATACACAGGAAGAGTAGAAGATGGGCTCCATGATACACTTGCAGGGGAGGATGAATTATAAAATGAGAATTATATTTATGGGAACCCCAGATTTTTCAGTTGGAACATTAGAAGCACTCATCGAGGCAGGACATGATGTTTGCCTAGTCGTTACACAGCCGGATAAACCAAAAGGCAGAGGCAAGGAAATGCAATTTACACCAGTAAAGGAAGCTGCATTAAAGCATCAGATTTCGGTCTTTCAGCCGGTAAAAGTGCGGGAAGCACAATGCATCGAAGAATTGAGAAAATATAATGCGGATGTGATGGTGGTAGTGGCATTTGGACAGATTCTTCCAAAAGAAATTTTGGAACTGACTCCATATGGTTGTATCAACGTGCATGCTTCTTTACTTCCAGCGTACAGAGGGGCCGCTCCAATTCAGTGGGCAGTGATCCGAGGGGAAAAAGTATCAGGTGTGACCACAATGCAGATGGATGAGGGACTGGATACAGGAGATATGATCCAAAAGATAGAGGTTCCACTAACGGAAGAAGAAACAGGAGAAAGCCTTCACGATAAATTAGCACAGGCAGGCGCTAAACTATGTGTGGAAACATTAAAAGCGATTGAAGAGGGAACAGCCGTGCGTACACCACAAGGAGAGACGACTACACCTTATGCAAAGATGCTAGATAAAAAGATGGGAGATATTGACTGGACACAGTCAGCACAGTCTATTGAACGATTGGTAAGAGGACTAAATTCTTGGCCAAGCGCCTACACACAGTGGGGAAAAAAGGTCGTGAAGATTTGGAAAGCAAAAGCGATGCAGGATGAAGAGAAATCTGCAGAGCCAGGAACAGTCGTGAAGGTTACCAAAGAGTACTTTTCTATCCAGACAGGAAAGGGAGTTTTAGAGGTGTATGAACTTCAAATTCCTGGAAAGAAAAGAATGGAGACTAGTGCATTTTTAAGAGGATATACACTAGAAGAAGGAATAAAATTTGGCAAGGAGGAGTAAAAATGTTTTACTATGATCCAACGTATGTGCTTGTATTGATTGGGGTTATTATTTGCGCCATTGCATCTGCAAGGGTAAATCGTGTATTTAATCGATATTCCAAAGTTCGTAATTATCATGGAATGACGGGGAGAGAAGCTGCGGAGAAGATTTTGCATGCGAATGGTATTTATGATGTAAGTGTGGAGCATATTTCAGGAAAATTGACAGATCATTACGATCCTAGAAATAAGATCCTTCGCTTGTCAGATTCTACTTACGCTTCTACTTCCGTTGCTGCAATAGGTGTAGCAGCACATGAATGTGGGCATGCCGTCCAACATCAAATGGCATACCTTCCATTAAAGATAAGAGGGGCGCTTGTTCCAGTTGTGAATTTTGGTTCTACCATTTCATGGCCAATGATTTTGATTGGAATGTTTTTAAATGGAAGAAGTGCGGTGCTATTGATCAATTTGGGCATTTTATTATTTTCGACGGCACTGTTGTTTCAGATTGTCACTTTACCAGTGGAATTTAATGCGTCTAGAAGAGCAGTTAAGATTTTGCAAGGCACACAGATGCTAAGAGAAGAAGAAGTCAAAGGTGTTAAAAAAGTGTTAAAGGCAGCGGCGCTTACTTATGTTGCAAGTGCGGTATCTACGATGTTACAATTTTTGCGACTGCTTTTAATTACATCAAGCAGAAGAGACGGAGACTAATTTATGGGTAAACCAATCAATGAAAGAGAAATTGTTCTGGCAGTATTACTGGAAATTACAGAGCATGGAGTATATAGTCATATTGCATTGAAGAATGTTTTAGACAAATATCAATATTTGGACAAAAAAGAAAGAGCTTTTATTACAAGGGTAACCGATGGCACCTTGGAACATATGATTGAATTGGATTATATTTTAAATCAGTTTTCCAAAGTAAAAGTTCGAAAAATGAAACCAGTGATCCGAGCAATTTTAAGAAGTGGAGTATATCAGCTCTATTACATGGATACAGTTCCAGATTCGGCAGTATGCAATGAAGCGGTAAAGCTTGCTGTGAAAAAAGGATTTGGATCTTTGAGAGGATTTGTAAATGGAGTATTAAGAAACGTTGCGAGAGGCCGAGAAACGATTCGTTGGCCAGAAGATCCGTTGGAAGCACTTTCTGTGAAGTATTCCATGCCAAAATGGATCATTGAATTGTGGCAAAAAGAGTATGATCCACAAACAATTGAAACCATGCTGGCAGATTTTCAAAAAGAAAAGCCAGTAACAATCCGATGTAATACAAGCAGGATTTCTACAGAAAAATTAGAAGAAATGTTTGAAGAACAAGGGATTTTCTTTGAACACCATCCATATCTTCCTTATGCATATAAAATTTCCAGATACGATCATCTTGGAGAATTAGAAGGATTTTGGCAAGGGTTATTTACTGTTCAAGATATCAGCTCCATGTTAGTAGCATCCATCGCAGCACCAGATAAAGATGCTTATGTGATTGATGTTTGTGCAGCGCCAGGAGGAAAAGCAATTCACATGGCAGATCTTCTTTGTGGAACTGGTCAGGTAGAAGCAAGAGATCTTACAGAATATAAAGTAGGACTTATTCAAGAGAATATAGATCGAATGCAATTTGGAAATATCGTTGCAAAACAAGTGGATGCAACGAAACTTGTGGAAGAATCTATAGAAAAAGCAGATGTTGTAATTGCGGATCTACCATGCTCCGGACTTGGAGTTCTTGGAAAAAAGACAGACCTTAAGTATAAAACAGAAAAAGAACAAGTAGAACAGTTGGCAGCGTTGCAAAGGCAGATCCTTGATACAGTGTGGAAATATGTGAAACCAAATGGATCCCTTATTTATAGTACATGTACCATCACGCCACAAGAAAACATGGAAAATGTAAAGTGGTTTTTAAAGAACCATAAAGAGTTCGTGTTGGAACCAATGGAACCATATTTGTGTGAAGCGTTACAAGCACAAGTAAAGTCAGGGTGTCTTCAACTTTTGCCGGGGGTTTATGATAGTGATGGATTTTTTATTGCAAAGTTTCGTAGAAAAGAATAGGGATTTTTAATGAAAAAAGGAAAATAGTTAGCAGATGAAAAAAGATATTCGTGCATATACATATAAAGAACTGATGGAAGAAATAGAAACTATCGGGGAAAAGAAATTTCGTGCCAAACAGATTTATGAGTGGCTACATGTGAAATTAGTGGATCATTTTGAAGAAATGACAGATCTCTCTAAAAAACTGAGAGAAAAACTAGAAGCAACATACGAAATCCTTCCGGTAACTATGTTAGAACGTCAGCAATCGAAATTAGATGGAACCAATAAATTCTTATTTCAATTGCAGGATGGAAATGTGGTAGAAAGTGTACTTATGCGTTATAAACACGGGAACTCTGTTTGTATCTCTTCTCAGGTTGGTTGTCGGATGGGATGTCGTTTTTGCGCCTCTACTATAGGAGGGTTAGTAAGAAATTTATCAGCATCAGAGATGGTGGGACAAATCTATCAAATTCAGAAAATAATAGGAGAAAGAGTTTCCAATGTTGTTATTATGGGAACAGGAGAACCGTTAGATAACTATGATAATTTTTTAAAATTTGTCACGCTTCTTACAGATGAACATGGGTTGCATATCAGCCAAAGAAATATTACCGTATCAACTTGTGGAATAGTTCCGAATATACTTGCACTGGCAAAAGAAAACTTACAGATTACACTCGCACTTTCTCTTCATGGAGCAACCCAAGAAAAAAGAAAAAAGCTAATGCCGGTCGCTAATAAATATGAATTGCAAGAAGTATTAAAAGCATGTGATGCATATTTTAAAGAGACGGGTAGAAGAATTACGTTTGAGTACAGTTTAGT
>JARIEI010000177.1 GCA_029256845.1 Ruminococcus sp.
ACACATTTAAGGAAGATTTAGAAAAGGCAGTGGCTTATCATGGACATTTGTGCTCAGGACAGATTCTTGGG
This sequence comes from Ruminococcus sp., assembly GCA_029256845.1. Lineage (GTDB taxonomy): Bacteria > Bacillota > Clostridia > Lachnospirales > Lachnospiraceae > JAHHTM01. Next base: position 72 of record JARIEI010000177.1, read on the forward strand.
GTACGAATGGCAAGATATGCTTGTGAAATTTTAAAAATCGACAATCCACAAACATCAAAGCGGTTGATTGTATTTGTAGAATCGGATCGATGCATTGCAGATGCAGTAGGAATTGTTACGGGGTGTAAGCTTGGGAAACGTACATTAAAATGGATGGACTTTGGAAAAACGGCAGCGACATTTGTGGATTTAAAGACAGACAGAGCAATTCGCGTACGCAAAACTTGCCATAGATATCCAGAAGAAGGGGAAGATTTAGAAGTATTTTTCTCGAAGTTTGACGATGAGGAGCTTTTTGAAGTGGAAGAAGTAATCGTAAATTTGAAACCAGGTGATCTTCCAGGGAAACCAACAGAAATACAAATATGTACATGTTGTGGTGAAGAAGTTCTTGATGGTAAACATGTAATAAAAGACGGGAAAGTTATGTGTCGATCATGTGCAGGAGAGCGGTATTATAGAAAATAAGTGAACGATGGAGGATGTTTATAATGTGGGAACTTTATGATAGGTTAATAGAAGGAATTCCAGAGAAGATTCCAGTGACAGCGTATATAAGCGGAGAAATTTGGACTAGTGTGCAAATATCAGGCCATGTAGGGGTTGCAATGACTGTAAATCTTTCTTCAAGAGACTCCATTTTAAAAGCAGATCCTCGTACCATTTATCTGAAAGAATTGGCAGAGTGTGCCAAATCATGGAATTATAGAGAGGCTTCGTTAGGAGTTGCTGCAATCAATGCATACTATAATCAAGAGCCATTCTTCCTTAAAAAAAGTATAAATGTTGAAGGTGACAAAGATGCCTTTGTTTTGTATGGTGATGAGATGAGAGGAAAAAAAGTTGCAGTTATTGGACATTTTCCGTTTATTGAGAAACAACTGCGAGGCAAGTGTGAGTTAACAATTTTGGAAAGAAATCCAAAGCACGGAGATTATCCAGATCCGGCATGCGAATATATCCTTCCAGAACAAGACTATATTCTTGTAACAGGATCTACGTTGGTTAATAAAACATTGCCGCGATTACTACAATTAAAAAATAAGAACAGTCGCCTAATCATGGTCGGACCATCTGTGACGCTTAGTCCGATTTTATATGAATATGGAGTAGATGCACTGTCAGGAATGGTAGTTACGGACGAAAAGAAAGCACAGGAGATTGTGAAAAGAGGTTCTTGTGGAGGAATTTTCCAAGCAGGAAAAATGGTAAATTTATTGCCAAAATAGATAAAAGGGAAAAGGCAGAAGATAAAATGTGCGACATAAAAAAAGTGCTTGGGAGAGCAAGATTATTTTCGGAAATTGAAGAAGAAGACTTGGAAGATTTGGCGTTGGATTTAAACATACATCTTCGATATATACAAAAAGGAGAATGTTGGGTTTCGGCAGGCGAACAATTGAAACAGATTGGGATTATTGCGAAAGGTAGTTTGATTCTTTCTCTTTTTACCGTTCGTGGGGATGAACATTTGGTACAAAAGCTAAAAGAACATTCTGTTGTAGGAATTGATGTGGTTTCTACAAAGAGTAAAAGCAATCCTTATGACATTCGTGCAGCAGAAGATACCATAGTGCTTGAAATTGACTGGAAACGCATTGAGACAGCAGGTGCAATAAAGGAACGACATCGATTACAAATATTACACAATGCTATGGTTCTTATTTCACATGAAAATATGAGGAAAACCTACAAATTAGAAATATTGATGCAAAAAGGAATCAGAGATCGTGTAATGACATACCTTAAGATTCAAGAAAAGAAAAAGGGAAAGTCAACGTTTACCATTCCGTATTCAAGAGACGAATTGGCTGCTTACTTGTGTGTCAATCGAAGTGCGTTATCACATGAATTAAGCCAGATGGAAAAAGATGATATTATTAAATACAAACGAAATGAATTTACAATTTTATAAATTGAAAACGAACGCAGGGGTGAAACCCTGCGTTTTTGCTGAAATATATATTGAAAAAGATTAAAATAACAGATAATAAAAAATAAAACAAAAATTATTCTAAAAACACATTGACAAATCAAAAAAAGTATATTATTATAAAGTCAACAAATAAAAGAAGAGAAGAAAAGAAAATAAAACGAGAGAATAGGAGGTACGGACCACCAGAAACAGTAGATGAAGCTTCAGGCTAATTAAAGATTATTAGTAAGAGGTAAAGACCAATGGAAGAAGTATCATATTAAAGGTAAGTGTTGATTATGTTGGATCGGCATTTACCTTTAATTTTGGAAAAAATTATTAAAATAGTTAAAAGATAGATCATTGCCAGTAATAGGGGAAAGTTGTATAATACAATCATAGAGTAGTCAGCTAAATAACAGACGAGGAGGACTGGATATGAAAATAGATATGCATTGTCATGTGAAAGAAGGCTCCATAGATAGCAAAGTCAGTCTGGACGAATATATTACCCTTTTAAAGGAACAGGGATTTCAAGGAATGGTCATTACGGATCATAATACGTATAAAGGCTATCGCTATTGGAAACAAAAAATGCAAGGAAAAGTCCATACAGATTTTGTAGTATTAAAAGGAATTGAATATGATACAAAAGATGCAGGGCATATTCTTGTTATTATGCCAGAAGGCGTGAAGATGCGAGTTTTAGAAAAGAGAGGAATGCCAGTTACTTCACTGATTCAGTTCGTTCATCGAAATGGAGGTGTACTAGGTCCGGCTCATCCATGTGGTGAAAAATATATGAGTATAACCAATACAAAGAAGTTTTATTCTAATCCGGAGATTATGAAACGATTTGATTTCATAGAGGCATATAATTGTTGTGAGTCTGCAAAATCGAATGAAGGTGCTATGAAGCTTGCGAAAAAATATGGAAAAGTAACTACGGGAGGAAGTGATTCGCATAAGCCGGGGTGTGTAGGAAGAGCTTATACGATTCTACCAGAACCAGTTACATGCGAGACAGAGCTCATCTCTTTAATTCATAAAAAATCAGAGTTTAAGGTTGGCGGTGTTTTCTATGAAAAGACAACCAAAGATAGAATTGGAAAGGTAAATATGGTGTTAGTACATTCTTTCTGGCTCTACAATAAAATGGGTGCAATTTTAAGAGGACATGGCAGAAAAACGAAGATGCAATTGGAAAATCCAATCGATCCAATTGATCCAATTGAAATGTATTACACAGGACAAAAGAAAATATAACAACAAAAGCATGGTCGTTATGGAACACCATGCTTTTGTTTTGTGTTTATTTTTTCTTTTTATTTTGTAAAAAATTTTTTAGCACATGAAATTGCTCTTTATGTTGGTGGGGCTCCATCTTAGGGAAAGCTTTCATAAGACGTAGCGCATTGCTAGAATGAATTTTACTGATTTTATGATATCGTTTTTTGAGTTCCTCAATTCGATAGCGTAATTCTTCAGCTGTTTCCATTTCCAACTCTCTTAGTTCGGTTAAAGAGTCGTTGTGTTTACTCTTGACAGCCTCCTGTTTTTCCAAGGCAACTAAAACTTTTTCAGATAAATCATATCCAAGTTGATCGGAAAATTGATGCAGTTCATGTGCAACCTTTTCCATAATCACAAGATGGTGATTAAGTTTGAAAATAGCAGACGCCGTTACGCAGGCATCGGAGAACATGACCAGTCCGAACAATACAATCAACACAAGTCCCAGTGTGTGTGGAAGAATGGAAATAGGTTTTGCTATGAAAGGTTGGAAAAATTTTACGATAAGTACGCAGGCAACTCCCCATATAAGAGAGAAGGTAAGGCAGACATAGCCTCCAATATTAAGAGGTTGTTCTGAATAGTCCCACCATTTATTGTGGAATACAATATCCATGATCCATCCAGTTACACCTTCTAGTAATGTTACAAGAATTACAGAAAAGATGTATAGTACAATCAAATTATCCTTCAAAGGGGTGAGAAAATAAATGACAACCGTAACACCAAAACCATAAATAGGGCAAACAGGACCATTTAAAAATCCTCGATTAACAAAACGGTGTTGTTTCACTGCTGCATAGGCAACTTCTGTACACCAGCCTAAAAAAGCATAAACAAAAAAATAAAGGCAAAGTTCATATAAATCCATGTGTAAAATCCTTTCTATCGTTATGAAAGTGGAGCAAAACAATTGTTAGTTGTAGGAGATTTCTTGTAGGAAAAGTCCTTTTGGATCACAAGGAGCACTTGCAGGTTCTGTTCCAGAAAAAATAGCATCGATACATTCTTTTTTGCGCTTACCAAGTCCAACGTCGAGAAGCGTACCAATGATCACGCGAGCCATGTTGTGAAGAAAATCTTTTGCGCAGATTGTGATCTGAATTTCGGACAGATCACTGTAAATGGAAATATCATAAATTTCTTTTTCTGTGGATTTGCTCTTTTTTACAGTTGAAAAGTTTTTAAAATCATGAGTGCCTATAAGAAGAAGTGCAGCTTGTTCCATGGAGGCGATATCTGGAGCTTTAAAAGAATAATAAGTGTATTTTCGATCAAAGACACTAGGAACATCCCCAATTGCAATGCGGTATAAGTATGTTTTTGATTTTGCATTCAGTGAGGAATGAAAACGCTCAGGAACTTCCTTGGCTTCTAAAACTGCAATATCCATAGGTAAATACCGATTTAAATATTGTTTGATCTCATAAGGCGTCCTATCAGAAGTTGTGTTAAAGTTTACGATTTGTTTGTAGGCATGAACCCCGACTTCTGTTCTTGCACCGCAGAATAACTCAATATTTTCGGCAGTCATTTTCTGCAAGACTTCAAGAAGCTTATTTGAAATGGTGTTTTGGGATTCCCCCTTGCCAAGTCGTTGCCAACCTTGATATCTAGAACCATCATATTCTAATGTAAGTTGTATATTATGCATGAAAAGAACCTCCTTAATACAAAAATTTCTTTGTAAAAGTTATTCTACAATGTTTCTACAATCCTTTCAAGGATATTATTTCTAAGATGGGAAAGAGCAATTGACTCAGGAAGAGTTTTATACTAAACTAGGAGTAACAGAAATTGAAAACGTAAAATATTAGGAGGTAGTATTATGGGACGTTTATCAGAAAAAGTAGCAATTATTACAGGAGCTAATTCAGGTGTTGGAGCAGCTAC
>JARIEI010000041.1 GCA_029256845.1 Ruminococcus sp.
ACTTGTCACAGAAGCAGCGCTTGAGTATGCAAAGTGTCCTTACGAGGCAGAGATTAATTTGCTTCTTACGGATAATGAAAATATCAGGGAAATGAATCGTTCGTTTCGTCAGATTGACCGAGCAACAGATGTACTTTCTTTTCCAATGATTGATTATGAAATTCCAGGAGATTTTTCGCAGTTAGAAAATTGTCCGGAAGATTATTTTAATCCAGAAACGGGAGAATTGATGCTTGGAGATATTGTAATTTCCAAAGAGAAAGTTTTGGAACAGGCCGAAGCATATGGTCATTCCCCAAAAAGAGAGTATGCATTTTTAATTGCTCATAGTATGCTTCACTTATTTGGTTACGATCATATGGAGGAAGAGGAACGAGTGGAAATGGAACAAAAGCAAAGAGAGATTCTTCAAAACATTCAAATTACAAGATAAATAAATGAAACCTATGGAGGAAATTTATGTCTGAAGTACACAAGAAAGTAAATAATAAAAAAGATGATTTCCTGATCCAGGGGGCCATTCTTGCAATTGCGGCTGTGATGACAAAAATCATAGGTGTTGCATATAGAATTCCGTTGACAAACATCTTAGGGGATGAAGGAAACGGATTTTATGGATATGCATTTGAAATCTATTCTGTAGCACTGATTTTGTCGTCTTTTAGCTATCCTTTGGCTGTGTCGAAACTGGTTTCAGCACGTATGGCAATGAATCAGAAACGAAATGCTTTTCGTGTTTTTTTATGTGCATTGGTGTTTTCGATCGTTGTTGGACTTGTTGTTTCTCTCGTGATCTTTTTTGGAGCAGAGGTGATATCTACCAATCTTATGAAATCTCCCCTTAGCTTTTACGCATTAAAGATGTTGGCTCCTGGTTTGCTGATTGTTTCTGTTATGGGAGTTATACGGGGATATTTCCAAGGTCTTGGAACAATGGTTCCTACAGCGGTATCCCAAATTATAGAACAGATTATCAATGCAATTGTCAGTATCGTTGGGGCAGCAGCACTGTTTAAAGTAGGAATGCGGGAGGCTGTCAAGCAAAAAGAAGAGCTGTTAGGTCCTGCCTACGGAGCTTCTGGAGGAACGTTAGGTACAGTGGTAGGGGCTTTGGCTGGTTTTTTATTTCTGCTATTTATACTATATTTATTTATTCCAAAGATAAAAAAACAACTTCGAAGTGATCACACAAAACGAGAAGAAAGCTACAGCCGTATTATGAAAATCATGATCCTGACGATTGTACCAGTTATTTTTAGTACGGCAATTGGAAACATCAATCAAATCATAGATATGTATTTATTTAATCAGATCATGTCAATTCAAGGATTTGCAGAGAAAGAATATATGGCCTTGCTTGGAATATACACGGGAAAATATAATACGTTGATCAATGTTCCGCTGGCAGTTGCAAACGGGCTTGCAGCGTCTGTAATTCCAAGTTTGGCAGTAGTGGTTACATCGGGGAACAAAAAGCTTGCACACGAGAAGATTAATCAAACCCTTCGGTTTACGATGTTGGTCGCAATTCCATGTTTTGTGGGCTTTGTATCTCTTGCATCACCACTTATGATCCTTTTATTTAATGATGCAAGTAAGACGCCTGCAAATCTTCTTTCCATCGGGGCGATTACCGTTGTGTTTGCAAGTATAAGCACGGTATCAGGTGCGATTCTTCAAGGGTTGGACAAAATGATGGCTCCCGTAAAAAATGCGGCAATTTCACTTGTTTTGCATGTGATCTCGTTGGTAATTATGCTTACTGTATTTAAATGGAATATTTATGCAATGGTAGGAAGTTCGATTATCTTTTCTATTTGTTGTGCAGGGCTGAATGTGCGTGAAATCAAAAAAACAGTAAAATACCACCAAGAGATAACAAATACATTTTTGAAACCGTTTTTGGCATCTGTAATTATGGGGATTGTTGCTTATGTTGTTTACACCGGAATTTATGCGGTATTACCAGGACGCTTAATTCCAACGATGGTTGCAATTTTATTTGCAGCAGTTACGTATGCGATATTTGTTTTAAAACTAGGAACTCTATCGAAACAGGATATCTTAGATCTTCCAAAAGGTAGAATGATTTATAACATAGCGAAAAAATTTCATCTCTTGCCAGTAAAACGAAGATGATTGTATAATAAAATAAGAAAAGCCAATACTGTATAAAAAAGGAGTGTAAGAGGATGAAATCAAAGTACAGTATTGGCTTTTTTACGGGAGCACTTTTGTTCGTACTTGTTTTGTCAGCGGCATATAAAATCAGTTATGATAAGCAAGCAATAAAGCTGGCAAAAAAGGAAGAAAGTATAGTAACAAAAGGAAATGCAGAAAAAAATAAGGGCTATTATATTTGTGAATTAAATGGCTATCTTGTTGTATATTTAAGTGATAAAAAAACACTTTATGAAATGACAGATATTACTATGGAAAAGATACCAGATGAATTGAAAAAAGAAATTAAAAGAGGAAAATATATAGAAAACGAAGAAACACTTTATGGAATACTGGAAAATTATTCTAGCTGAAAAGTAGACGTATGAAAAGAAATGGTGTACGATAGAGAAAATATGAAAAAAGGAGAGAGAAATGGACGAACAAAAGATTAACAGAATTAATGAATTATATAAAAAATCGAAAGCAGAAGGACTTACTGATTCTGAGAAGACAGAACAGAAAATTTTAAGACAAGAGTATATTGAATCTTTTCGAAGAAATTTAAAAGTCCAGCTGGATCAAATTGATATTGAAGATGAGAAAGGCAGTGTAGTCAATTTAGGCGAAAAGTTTGGAAACAAAAAAGGAAATTAGACAAAGAATCCGTCAAGTCCGTTCCCAGATTCCAAAGGATGTCCAAAGACAATATAGCTTGATCATTCAGAAGAAGTTGATAGAAGAAGATGTCTTTCGTTGTGCCAATGAAATTTTCTGTTACGTTTCTAGCAAGGATGAGGTAAGAACGGATCAAATCATGCTTGAAGCGTGGAAACAAGGGAAAAAAATTGCGGTTCCAAAAGTGACAGCAAAAGGGGAGATGGAGTTCTATTATATTCAAGGGTTGAAAGAATTAAAAATAGGGCATTATGGAATCTTAGAGCCAACTTCTAGCGCTCTTGCCAATGCAAATCACGGGTTAATGATAGTTCCTGGGATTTGCTTTGATCGCAATGGACGAAGAATTGGATATGGAGGTGGGTATTATGACCGTTATCTTAGCAAACATTGCCCTAAATATAATGTTGCCTTGGCCTATTCCTGTCAAATGACAGAAGTGATCCAGACAGAGGAACACGACATTTCTGTCGATATGATTTTTACAGAAAGAGAGAGAATGAAATGTTAAATGAGCTTCCAAAAGATCCTATGATATTACTCAGTGTTATTAATACAAAACTTCGAGACCAATATTCTTCTTTACAGGAATTGTGCGAAGATTTGAACTTGGAGCAAATCAAATTGGAAAAACAACTAGAAACGATTGATTATATCTATGATAAAAATCGAAATCAGTTTTTATAGTAAGCATCCAAAATCAGAACGATCTGATTTTGGATGCTTTTATATTATGCATTTCATAGTAAAAAAAGCAATACGGATGATATGAAAATAAAGTAAAAATTTACAAGAATGAAAAGCTATGCTATACTTTATTAGTTAAACTATATGTAATAGATGTGAAATGAGGAAAAACATGAGTAATAAAATAGATTTAAACGAAATTGCGTCCGAGCAATTACAAGAAATTGATTTAAATGATGTTGAATTAGAAGCGGTTGCACCGCAAATGGAACCACAAAGACAATATTACTATATGGCAAAAGCTAGAAAATATGTGCAGGAATTGTCCGCTAAATTAGGACGTCCACTTAGTTTTTCAACACAAACATTTGGTTGTCAGATGAATGCCCGTGATTCCGAAAAATTAGTGGGAATTTTAGAACAAATTGGTTATGTCGAGGAGCAAGATGAAGAAAAAGCGGACTTTGTCATCTACAATACCTGTACAGTAAGAGAAAATGCGAACCTTCGTGTTTATGGAAGACTTGGACAGCTGAATCGTATTAAGAAAAAAAATCCACACATGATGATCGCACTTTGTGGTTGTATGATGCAAGAGCCAAAAGTAGTAGAAAAGCTGAAAAAAAGCTATCGATTTGTAGATCTTATTTTTGGTACTCATAATATTTATAAGTTTGCAGAATTGATTGTAAATCGAATTGAAAATGAACGCATGACCATTGATATATGGGAAAATACAGATAAGATCGTAGAGAACCTTCCAAGCGAAAGAAAGTTTGCATTTAAATCCGGAGTAAATATTACATTTGGCTGCAACAACTTTTGCAGTTACTGCATCGTTCCATATGTGCGCGGAAGAGAAAGAAGTCGTGATCCGGAAGCAATCATAAATGAAATAAAACGTTTGGTAGCAGATGGAGTTGTGGAAGTAATGCTCCTTGGACAAAATGTAAATTCCTATGGAAAAAATCTAGAGAATCCAATTACCTTTGCACAGCTTCTTCAAAGAATTGAGCAGATCGAAGGATTGGAAAGAATTCGATTTATGACTTCTCATCCAAAGGATCTTTCTGATGAATTGATCGAAGTGATGCGAACTTCTAAAAAAATATGTAAACACTTGCACCTTCCAGTTCAATCAGGAAGTACAAGAATTCTAAAGAAAATGAATCGCCATTATACAAAAGAAGGATACTTAGAGTTGGTGGATAAGATTCGAAAAGCAGTACCAGACCTTTCCCTTACAACAGATATTATCGTCGGTTTTCCAGGAGAGACAGAGGAAGATTTTCTTGAAACAATGGATGTTGTAAAAAGAGTGCGTTATGATAGTGCATTTACATTTATTTATTCAAAACGTACTGGAACACCAGCTGCTGCAATGGAAGATCAAGTACCAGAAGAGGTCGTAAAAGATCGATTTGATCGATTATTAAAAGAAGTACAGGAAATTTCTGCAGAAGTATGCAGTGTTCATACGGGAACCATTCAGGATGTATTGGTAGAGACAGTGAATGATCATGACAGTTCACTTGTGACAGGACGAATGAGCAACAACATTCTTGTACATTTCCCAGGAGATGAAAGTCTCATTGGAAAAATTGTAAACGTGAAATTAAACGAATGTAAAGGATTCTATTATATTGGCGAAATGGTAGAGTCATAAAAAGGATAAAGCGCAGATGATACGAATGAACCGAAAGGAAGAGAAAACGTGGGAGAATTGACACCAATGATGCAGAAATATATGGAGACAAAGGAACAATATCCAGACTGCATTTTATTTTATCGATTAGGTGATTTTTATGAGATGTTTTTCGAGGATGCAAAAATAACATCCAGAGAACTAGAATTGACGCTGACAGGAAAAAGCTGTGGACTTGAGGAACGTGCACCAATGTGCGGCGTTCCTTATCACGCTGTAGATACTTACCTGAATCGTCTTGTCTCAAAAGGATATAAAGTTGCAATTTGCGAGCAGGTAGAAGATCCAAAGCAGGCGAAAGGTCTTGTGAAGAGAGAAGTGACAAGAATTGTAACACCAGGAACCAATCTTGCACCACAGGCATTGGATGATTCCAAAAATAATTACCTGATGTGTATCGTATACTTGGAAGATCGATATGGATTATCGATTGTAGATATTACTACGGGAGATTATTTTGTAACAGAAATGTCGGATAGTGCAAAGCTTCTAGACGAATTATATAAATTTATGCCATCAGAAATTATCTGCAATGAATCTTTTTATATGAGCGGAGTAGACATTGAAGATTTAAAAGGAAGACTAGGAATTATGGTGTATTCACTGGAGTCCTGGTACTTTGATGATGCCATTTGCAAGAAAAAATTGTTGGATCATTTCAAAGTTTCCACTTTTAGTGGTCTTGGGTTAGAGGATTATGACTGTGGAATTATAAGTGCTGGGGCGCTTCTTCAGTATCTTCAGGAAACACAGAAAAATTCGTTGGCTCAGCTAACACACATTACCCCATATGTAACAACAAAATACATGATGTTAGATAGTTCAACAAGAAGAAACCTTGAACTGACAGAAACATTGCGGGAAAAGCAAAAAAGAGGATCCCTACTATGGGTGCTTGACAAGACCAAAACAGCTATGGGGGCAAGAACACTTCGAAAATACATTGAGCAGCCTCTGATCGAAAAAAGTGAAATTACTAAAAGACTAGATGCAGTAGAAGAATTAAAAAATATGGCTATTTCCAGGGAAGAAATCAGAGAATATCTTTCTCCTGTATATGATTTGGAACGACTGATTACGAGAATTGCCTATGGAACAGCAAATCCAAGAGATTTGACCGCGTTTCAGACCTCTCTTTCTATGCTTCCATCTATTTGCTATCTTTTAGAAGAGATGAAATCTCCACTGTTACAGGAGATTTTACAAGCACTAGATCCGTTGGAAGACTTGTGCCATTTGATTGAACGTTCGATTACTGAAAATCCACCTTTGGCCATGAAAGAAGGCGGAATCATAAAAGAAGGTTACCACGAAGAGGTAGATCGATTGCGTCAGGCAAAGTCAGAAGGAAAAAATTGGCTTGCAAAGCTTGAAGAAGAAGAGCGAGAAAAGACAGGCATTAAGACGATGAAGATTAAGTACAACAAGGTATTCGGATATTATCTTGAAGTTACAAATTCTTATAAAGATCTCGTTCCAGAGTATTATACAAGAAAACAAACATTGGCCAATGCAGAACGTTATATTACCCCAGAACTTAAGGAATTAGAAGATACCATTCTAGGTGCGGAAGACAAGCTCTACTCTCTGGAATATGAATTATTCTGCACTGTGCGAGATACGATTGCTGCAGAAGTGGAACGGATTCAAAAGACAGCCAAAGCAGTTGCGGCGTTGGATGCATTTACTTCCTTTGCTCTTGTGGCTGAACAGAATAATTATGTACGTCCTAAGATCAACGAAAAAGGTGTGATTGACATCAAAGGTGGACGTCATCCGGTTGTAGAAAAAATGATTCCAAACGACATGTTTATTTCAAATGATACATATCTAGATGACAAAAAACAAAGGGTTTCGATTATTACTGGACCGAACATGGCAGGAAAATCTACCTATATGAGACAGGCTGCACTGATTGTACTTATGGCCCAGATTGGTTCTTTTGTTCCAGCATCTTCAGCGAATATCGGACTTGTAGATCGTATTTTTACGAGAGTCGGTGCATCCGATGATCTTGCATGTGGACAAAGTACTTTCATGGTAGAAATGACAGAGGTTGCGAATATTCTTCGAAACGCCACAAACAAAAGTTTGCTAATCTTAGATGAAATCGGAAGAGGAACGAGTACGTTTGATGGTCTTTCCATTGCATGGGCAGTTGTAGAATATATTTCAGACTCTAAATTACTAGGAGCCAAAACATTATTTGCAACCCATTATCATGAATTGACAGAATTAGAAGGAAAAATTGATAATGTCAACAACTACTGTATTGCCGTAAAGGAAAAGGGAGATGACATTGTATTTTTACGAAAAATTGTCAAAGGTGGAGCCGACAAAAGCTATGGAATTCAAGTGGCAAAGCTTGCAGGGGTTCCAGATCTTGTCATTGATCGTGCAAAAGAGATTGTCGAGGAATTAAGCGAGGGAGATATTACAACAAGAGTAAGCGAAATTTCAGTAAAAGATCACAATTCAAAGAAGCGAAATAAGACAAAGAAATATGATGACGTAGATCTTGCTCAGATGTCTTTATTCGATACAGTAAAAGATACAGATGTTTTGGAAGAATTAAAAAACATAGATGTAGGAAATTTAACGCCAGTGGATGCGTTAAACACCATTTTTAGGTTGCAAAACAAATTAAAAAATCGTTGGTAGAAAGAAAAAGGAAGTGATAGAAGATGTCAAAAATTCAGGTTTTGGATCAAATTACAATCGATAAAATTGCAGCAGGAGAAGTGATTGAACGCCCGGCTTCTGTTGTGAAAGAACTTGTGGAAAATGCCATTGATGCACAGGCATCTTCTGTTACAGTGGAAATCAAAGAAGGTGGAATTTCTTTGATTCGTATTTCAGATAATGGTTGTGGAATTGCAAGAGAAGATGTTCCTTACGCATTTTTGCGCCATTCTACCAGCAAGATCCGAAATGTAGAAGATTTACTTACCATTCATTCTCTTGGATTTCGTGGAGAAGCGTTATCAAGTATTGCGGCAGTTACTAAGACAGAATTGATCACAAAAACGAAAGAAGATATGTTTGGTACAAAGTATGTCATCGAAGGTGGAAAAGAGGTATCGATGGAAGATACAGGGGCACCAGATGGTACGACCTTTCTCATTCACCAGCTGTTTTATAATGTTCCAGCTAGAAGAAAATTTTTGAAAACAGCGATGACAGAAGCTGGACACATTCAAGAACTTTTGATGCATCTTGCTTTGTCACATCCAGAAGTTGCATTCCGGTTTATAAGTAACAATCAGGAAAAATTAAGAACGTCCGGAAATGGAAATCTAAAAGATGTGATTTATAGTCTTTATGGGCGGGAAGTTGCAGCAAATTTGGTTGAGATTGATTATACCCAATATGGACTTCACATAAAAGGATACCTTGGAAAACCAGTTATCAACAGATCCAATCGAAATTTTGAAAATTTTTTCGTAAATGGACGCTATGTGAAAAGCTCGATGCTTTCAAAAGCAGTGGAAGATGGTTATCGCGATTTTGTTATGCAACATAAATTTCCATTTGTTGTACTTCATTTTCAGGTAGAAGGGGAAGAAATTGATGTGAATGTGCATCCAACAAAAATGGAATTACGTTTTCAAAATCAGCAAATGGTGTATCAGACCGTATTTGAGGCGGTCCACAGAACGCTTCTAGAGCCAGAGCTTATTCCTATTGTTGAGATTCCAGAGCCTGTCGTCAATGAACCGTGTGTAGAGAGAAAAAAAGAAAGCCCATTTCTTTTAAAGCCAAAAGCAACAGGGCAACTTCAAGCAGTTCAAGAACAGAAAGAGGAACAAGTAGAGAGAAAAAAAGAAGTGATTCCTCCTAAAATGGACGAAGCATACTTTTTGGAAAAAATGAAAGAACGGGTGTATGCAGAGCATCAAGAAGCGAAACGTGTTTCAAAAGAACCCGTATCCAAAGAAGCTCCATTGCAGTCGCAACCGGTGGAAATAAAAGAAGAAGTGAAGTATGATGTAAAACCAGAACAAATGAATTTGTTTGAGGAGCATCTTTTAAAACGGGAAGTAAAAGCGGATTATCATTTGATTGGCCAGGTATTTGACACCTACTGGCTAGTGGAGTTTAACAATAGTTTGTATATTATTGATCAGCATGCAGCACATGAGCGAGTACTATATGAAAGAACGCTAAAGGAGATGAAAAACCGAACGTTTACTTCCCAGTATTTAAGTCCACCAATCATATTAAGCTTATCTATGCGAGAAGCACAACTTTTAGAAGAGCATATGGATCGATTCGCAGCCATTGGATTTGAAATTGAGCCCTTTGGGGGAGAGGAATATGCAGTACGGGCAGTACCGGACAATTTGTTTTCGATTGCAAAAAAGGACTTACTTATGGAGATGATCGATGATATGGCGGATGGACTTTCCACGACTATGACACCAGAAGTACTAGACGAAAAAGTGGCTTCTATGTCTTGTAAAGCAGCAGTCAAAGGAAATAACCGATTATCTGCACAAGAAGCAGATCATTTAATTGGTGAGTTATTAACGCTAGATAATCCCTATCATTGTCCGCATGGTCGCCCTACAATTATTGCAATGACAAAACGAGAATTGGAAAAGAAATTTAAAAGGATTGTTTAAAAATGACAAAAAAACCATTGATTATTTTAACTGGACCTACAGCTGTTGGGAAAACAAAGGCTTCCATTCTGCTTGCCAAAGCAGTTAATGGAGAAATTATCTCGGCCGATTCTATGCAGGTGTATAAAGGGATGGATATTGGCTCCGCCAAGATCACAAAAGAAGAGATGCAAGGGGTTCCCCACCATTTAATCGATGTATTAGAGCCAGATGAAGAATTTCATGTAGTAAAATTTCAGCAAATGGCCAAACAAGCAATGGATGAAATTTACGCAAAAGGAAAGATTCCTATTGTAGTAGGAGGAACCGGGTTCTATATTCAGGCATTGCTCTATGACATTGATTTTGATGAGCAGGAGACGGATCTTGCGTATCGCAAATATTTAGAAACCCTTGCAAAAGAAAAAGGCGCTACGTATCTTCATGATCTTTTAAAAGAAGTGGATGAAAAAGCAGCACAGGAAATCCATGCGAACAATGTGAAGCGTGTGATCCGTGCGTTGGAATTTTACAAGCAGACAGGACAAAAAATTTCCGAACACAATGAAAAGGAACGGCAAAAAGATTCTCCTTACAATTTTGCTTATCTTGTGCTCAATGATGTACGCGAAAAGTTGTATGAAAGGATCGATCAAAGAGTAGATGAAATGATCCATAGAGGACTTGTAAAAGAAGTAGAAATTTTAAAGAAAAAAGGATTTACAAAAAATATGGTTTCTATGCAGGGACTGGGGTATAAGGAAATTCTTTCGTATCTGGATCAAGAGATGTCTTTGGAAGAAGCGGTATATATTTTAAAGAGGGATACCAGACATTTTGCAAAAAGGCAGCTTACTTGGTTTAAGCGAGAACGAGATGTGACCTGGTTGGAGAAACAAAAATTTTCTTATGATGATGAGATGATTTTAACATGGATCTTGGAGTTGTTAAGAGAAAAAAAGATAATAGAAAAATAAAGAGGTTAAACAATGAATTCAGAAGTGTTGAATATGTATGAGAAACTTGGAATTAGGAAAGAAGTATGGGAGTTTGGACAAAAGATTGAAAAAGAATTGGAGCCACGATTTAAAGCGTTTGATAAAACGGCTGAATATAACCAATTAAAAGTAATTCATGCCATGCAGGAAAATCAGGTAAGTGAAGCAAGTCTTGGTTCTTCTACTGGTTATGGCTACAATGATATGGGAAGAGATACACTAGAACGTGTCTATGCCAGTACCTTTCACACGGAAGCAGCTTTAGTTCGTCCGCAGATTACTTGCGGAACCCATGCACTTGCCTTGGCGCTTGCAGCAAATTTAAGACCAGGAGATGAGCTGCTCTCTCCAGTAGGAAAGCCTTACGACACCTTAGAAGAGGTTATTGGAATTAGAGAATCAAAAGGATCTTTAGCGGAATATGGAATCACCTATCGTCAGGTGGAATTATTGGAAGATGGATATTTTGATTATCCAGCAATTAAAGAGGCGATTAATGAAAAAACAAAACTTGTAACAATTCAACGATCCAAGGGATATCAGACACGTCCAAGTTACTCCGT
>JARIEI010000106.1 GCA_029256845.1 Ruminococcus sp.
CTGGTGAAACTAAGAAGAAGACGATTAAGTTTCCTCGTAATAAAAAGTTCCTCTTCACATTTGTAGCGGTGGTGACGCTCATGTGCGCTATGGGCGTAACGAGTATAGGGAGTAAGTCCTACAGAAAGCAAGTAGACCATGGTGTTTACGGAACACAAAAGGTTCAAAATGTAGATGTACAGGACATGGAGAAGCAGGAAAGTTCAGAAAATGGGGAAATTTTTGCGTTTCAAGAAGTGGAAAAAATGATTGGAATTACACCAGTTATATTTAATTACAAACCAAAAGAAATGGAATTTTTGCGATACCAAATTGATGAAAAGGAGCAACGTGCGAAATTATTTTATACATATGGGGGAGAGATTATACAGTATGATGTCTACAAAAATGATTCAGACTCATCACTAGGAAAGAATCAAGAGGATGATTTATTGGAAGAGTTGGAATCTGAACAGCAAAAGCAATTGATTGAGATAAAAAAATATAAAACAAAAGAAAATAATGAAGAATATTATCTTATGATCTTTAAATATAAGGGAATTAATTATCAACTAAAAGGAAGGATAGATGAGCAAGAATTAAAGAAAATTGCAAATAATTTAAAATTTTTGTAAAAAATGCGTAAGTTTTTCCGAACTCAGTTGTTATATATATGGAGAGACAAATGAGGAGGGAACTTATGAAAAAGAAAATTTTATCAATCATGTGTGCACTGGCCATAGTAGGATCAGCCTTTGTAGGAGCAAAAGTGGATACAAAGGCATCTGAGACTGTATATGTAGATGGTTCTGAATTAACACATGCAGAGAAGTCTGTAGGAAAAGCAGTACTACAGACAAGAGGTGTACATACATTAGAAGGAGAATGTTGTGTCACAAAGAAGGGAAGAGGAAAAATCTATGTCAGTGCGGCTACAACAGCGCATCACAAAGTAGATTTTATTCAGGCATGTCTTCGTGTAGAACGCTACAACAAATCAACAGGAAGATGGGGACAGATTCATTACCAAGAAGGGACTGCGAGAAATGATTATTATGTAAATACCACACGTATGTTAAATGTAAAAGGTGGTTATTATTATCGTAGCACGGGGCAACACTTCTGTGGTATGGATTCAGACCCATCTTATGAGTATTCTACATCAATTACAGATGGTATTTGGATTGATTAAGTTGTAGTAGATTTTGAAAGAAGTTGTGTCATCCATTTTAAAGAGCCAGAGCAGAGGCGAAGCCTACTGCATCTTACGGAAATGAAATTATAAAAAA
>JARIEI010000092.1 GCA_029256845.1 Ruminococcus sp.
TGTGGAAAAGACAAAGCAACAGATGGAAAAGATGCAGGTGCAAAAGATGGGGATCATGTAGAACTTACATGGTATTACCGTTCAGAAGAAACACCGGAACAAAAACAAGTATTTGACAAAGCAAATGAGATCTTAAAAGAAAAGATCAATACAACAGTCAACTTTGTTCCAATTGCAGAGTCTGATTATGAACAAAAAATGCAAACAAAATATGCATCTGGAGAAGCTGGTGATATTAACTTTACAGCATCATGGGTAAACAAATATGCAGGAAACGTAGCAAAGGGAGCATTTGTTCCATTAGATGATTTGTTAGATGAATATGCACCAAGTATTAAAGAATCATTTACAGAAGAACAGTGGGATGCAGTTCGAGTAGACGGAAAAATTTACGGTATTCCAAATGCACAGATTTTTACAAAATCAGGAAACTTGACTGTACGTAAAGATTTAGCAGAAAAGTACAATTTAGATATTACATCTATTCATAATTTACAAGACCTTACTCCATTTTTAGAAAAAGCTTGTGCGGAAAATGACGTGAAATTAGAACGCTTCGGAACAAAAGCTGGTTGGCAAGAACTCATCTATGCATACGGTTATGATGATGTTTCACAGTATGCTTATGTTAAAGCAGATGATCCAGAATTAAAAGTTGTGAACCCATATGAATCAGAAGAATTCAAATCATTCTGTACAGTTTCGAAAGAGTGGGCAGACAAAGGAATTATTGCAAATGACGCTATGGTAAAACAAGACATGAACGCAGAGCTTAAAGCAAATAAAATTGCAGCGCGTACAAGAGGTGTGTATAAACCAGGTGTTGAAGTTCTTGAAGTTGGACAATGGGGAGCAGGAACAGAGCTAGTTGCAACAATGCTCGGAAACGATGCACTTCTTACAACATCCGGAATTACATCAACAATCAATGCAATTCCAAGTACATCAAAACATCCAGAACGAGCAATGATGGTATTGGAACTTATGAACACAGATAAAGAACTTTATAATTTGATTTCTTATGGTATTGAAGGAAAACATTATGAAGTTGTTAGTGATAACACAATTAAATTAACTGCACCAGATAAGTACAAAGGTATTCCTTGGATGATGGGAAATACATTCAATGGATACATTATGGAAGGAACTCCTTCAGATATCAATGAAAAAACAATCGAAATGAATAATACAGCAACACCTTCACAGGCATTAGGATTTACATTTGATGCAGAACCAGTAAAAACACAGTTTGCACAGGTTCAAACCGTACTTGATGAATTCTTCCCTGCATTGAACTGTGGAGCAGTAGATAATGTAGACCAGGCAATTGACGAGTTAAATACAAAGTTAAATGAAGCTGGAATGAAAGACATTGTAAAAGAAGTACAAAAACAGATTGATGAATGGAAAGCAGCAAAATAAGAAAAGAAGTAGTGGTAGGGGCGGTTGAAATTTTAGCCGCCCCGTTTCTTTCAAAAAAGGAGGATGATGCGGGATATGAGAGCAAAAAAAGCAAGAGGAATGTCGAAAGGACAAAGTAAGAAAAATAAAAAATTATTGTTGATGTGTTCACCAGCATTAATTTTTTTATTTTTGTTTAACTATATTCCTATGGGAGGTTTAATCTTAGCTTTTAAAAATTTCCGATATGATAAAGGAATTTTAGGAAGTGAATGGTGTGGGTTGGAAAACTTTAAGTTTTTCCTTCAGTCAGACAATGCGTGGAGAATTACAAGAAATACGTTGGCATTTAACTTAGTATTTCTATTGTTAGGAACGATTTTCTCAGTGGCAGTAGCCCTGATGCTAAATGAAGTCATTAGTAAAGGCGCAAGAAAATTTTATCAAACAGCAATGTTTTTACCATATTTCCTTTCTTGGGTAGTTGTTGGATATATGTTATTTGCATTTTTAGATCAAAACAATGGTATTATCAATATCCTTCTTCGGAAAATGGGAGAATCAGAAGTGATGTGGTATCTAAAGCCTGGGGTTTGGATTATCCTTTTGCCACTTATCTTCCTATGGAAATCAGTAGGATATAATTCCGTTATTTACTATGCTTCTTTACTTAGTATTGACAATTCCTATTACGAAGCAGCTTCCTTGGATGGTGCCTCTTCATGGCAAAAGATTAGATACATTACACTTCCTCATCTAAAACCGCTCATTATTATGATGACGATTCTTGGAATTGGTAAAATTTTCAACTCAGACTTTGGACTGTTCTTCCAGGCAACCATGGATAGTTCTGCCTTATATCCAGTTACAGACGTATTGGATACCTATGTATATCGAGCTTTGAAGGTTACAGGAGATGTTGGAATGTCAGCGGCCGTTGGATTCTATCAATCAATTGTAGGATTTATACTCGTATTAGTAACCAATGGAATTATTAGAAAAATAGATAAAGAAAGCGCGATGTTCTAGAAGGAGGGAGAAAAATTTATGAAGAAGAAAAAAAATCCAGGACGATTTTTCATTCATATATTGTTAATATTAATTGCAGTGATCTGTATTATTCCATTTATTGCAGTTGTATCCATCTCATTGTCAGATGAAGTAGAGATTGCAAAACATGGATATTCTCTTTTGCCAAGAGGATTTTCACTTAGTGCATATGAGTTTATTTTGCGAAATCCAATGAAAATTTTGAGATCCTATTTTGTCACTATTTTAGTATGTGTGATTGGAACCGTATTGAGTCTCTTTATTATGTCCTTATGTGCATATCCACTATCAAGACACGATTTTAAATATAGAAATAAAGTGAGCTTTATTATTTTCTTTACCATGTTGTTTAATGGTGGATTAGTTCCAACGTTTATTTGGGTATCCAAATACTTACACTTGGGAAATACATTTTGGGTACTCTTTCTTCCGGTCATTGTTTCTCCATGGTATTTGTTACTTATGCGTACCTTTTTCCAGACAATTCCGTATGAAATTGTAGAGTCTGCAACCATTGATGGAGCTACAGAGACACAAGTTTATCTTCATTTGATTCTTCCATTGGCAAAACCAGCGCTCGCAACGGTTGGATTGTTTACCATTCTTGGTTTTTGGAATGACTGGTTTAGAGGATTACTTTACATAGAAGATTCTAATTTAGTGACACTTCAATATATGTTGTATCGAATGATGGGAAATATTACAGAACTCCAAAATGCCATGACAGCAGGTATGATGAACATAGACCTATCTACGCTTCCAAATGAGTCAGCCAGAATGGCAATGTGTGTTCTTGCAGCTGGTCCTATGATTTTTGTATTCCCATTTTTCCAAAAATATTTCGTAAAAGGATTAACAGTAGGAAGTGTAAAAGGTTAGTAAATCAATGAGACGAAGAAAGGTGACAAAGTTTTGAAAAACGATTTTTTTGCTAATATAGCAGCATCAGGCATCCAAAACAAAAAAGAGGGATTGGTAGAACCAACCCCTCCAATATTAGAAGAGAAAACGTTAGATTTTCAAGAAGGGGCACAATCATTTCAGCTGTTGAAAAAAATGTCCACTTCTAAGGAATTATATGAAGAAGTTGAAAAACAAAAAGAATATTATCGCCCATTTTTACAAGATTTAGCACCAAAGTTTGGCGCAAATCGAAATAAATATGTTCTCAAAGAATTTTCTTGGAGGATTGGTACCAGTGAAGATGCGGCCAATCTTTTAGGAGTGATGCAAGGAAAAGGCCAGTGGGAGAAGGTCGTACTTCCACATTATGGAGAACCGAGAGGGAAAGCAGTAACCTATTATCGAACTAAATTTGAATTACAGAAAGAAGATTTAGAAAAAGGATCTTTATGGGCTTCTTTTAAAGCAGTGGATTACAAAGCACATGTATTTGTGAATCAGTGCTATATAGGGTCCCATGAAGGGTTTTTTGCGCCGTTTGAATTTGATTTCATACATTGTGCGAAAGAAGGAACGAATGAGTTGTTCGTAATGGTAGAGAACGATTATATTCATATGGGAAATATAAGCGAACATGGTGGAGCAATGCATACGGGTGACAAATTCTATGCAGCCACAGGTCTTGGGTATGATGATCCACTAGATGGATGGCACCATTGTCCACCTGGAATGGGAATCT
>JARIEI010000117.1 GCA_029256845.1 Ruminococcus sp.
GAAATGCCTGAATCTGTTCAGAAAAAAACAATTTGTACAAAAACGGGGTTACTTGCAACAAGTAGTTGTCCTGCAACATCTGAATATTTTGCTTCTGGAACTGCCCCATCTCAAAGTTGTCCTGGGCATGTAGTAGAAAAACCAAAAGAGAAAGAAAAAGACAAAGATAAGAATAAAGACAAGGACAAAGACAAAGACAAAGAGGAGCCGGATGATTCAAAAGAAGAAGAAGATCAACAAGGTGAAACACCTGATCCATCTACTCCAAATTCTGGAGACAGTACAACACCTGCTCCTCCAGATTCCGCTACTCCTCCTAGTAATTCTGGAGATTAAATAAAAAAATAGTAGCTAGATAGAATTTTCCCTATCTAGCTACTATTTTTTTAATCTCTAAGTATTAATTTTGCCGCACCATATATTCCTGCATCATTTCCTAATTTAGCTAGGGAAAATTTTACACTTTTATTTGCAAAAAACACTCGTTCATGAAAAGCTTTTTCTATAAATTCTAGCAAAACTTCTCCCGCTTTTGACACACCACCTCCAATTACAATCACAGCTGGATCCATCAGTGTGCAGATGTTTGCGAGTGCATACCCTAGATAATGACCAAATTCCTGTGCGATTTCAATTGCTACTATGTCTCCTTTTTTCACACAATCAAACACATCTTTGGCAGTAATATTCTCTTGAACAAGCTCGGTTGCCCTTGTTTCAGCGGTCAGTTTTTTCTTCGCCAAACGAACAATTCCAGTAGCGGATGCATATTGTTCTAAACATCCTCTATTTCCACATCCACACACTTGTGTTTCATCATAGTTAACGCAGATGTGTCCAATTTCTCCCCCTGCTCCATTGTTTCCAATTACGATGTGTCCGTCTGAAATAATTCCACCGCCAACTCCAGTTCCAAGGGTAACCATGATCATATTTTTCTCGCCTGCTCCACCACCTTTCCACATTTCTCCAAGCGCTGCAACATTCGCGTCATTTCCTACCATTACATCGAAGCCTAAAAGCTCTTTTAATTCTTTTCGTACTTCTTTATACTTCCAACCTAAATTAGCACTGCCATTCACCGTACCCTCTGCTGTAACAGGGGCTGGAACTCCCATGCCAACTCCTATCACTTCTGTTTCTTGTATTTTCACTTCTGCTATCTTTTCAGTAATTGTTTTCGCTATATCTGGAAGAATAGCTTCCCCTTCATTCCTTGTATTCGTTATAATTTCCCACTTATCAACTAGTTTTCCACTTTCTTCAAAAAGACCAAGCTTTACCGTGGTTCCACCTAAATCTACACCAAAACAGTATTTCATAATACACTCTCCTTCTAAATTTATGATCGATTTTTTGCAAGATTCTCTTGAACACGTTTGTACAATTCCTGAGCTGCATTATATCCCATTTGTTTTTGTCTATGGTTAACAGCCGCAGATTCAACAATAATCGCTAAATTTCGTCCTGGACGAATTGGAATATGGTGACACACAACACGATTTCCAAGAAATTCCGTGTATTGCTCTTCTAATCCTAGTCGATCATATTCTTTGTCACGACTCCATTCTTCAAGTGTAATAACAAGATCAATATTCTGTGTCTCACGTACACTTTGCACACCAAACATTGATTTTACATCGACAATGCCAATTCCTCTAAGTTCGATAAAATGACGTGTTATATCTGGCGCACTTCCTACTAAAGTCTCATCACTTACTTTCCTAATCTCTACTACATCATCCGTTACAAGACGATGCCCTCTTTTGATCAATTCCAAAGCAGCCTCACTTTTACCAATTCCACTTTCTCCCATAATTAGTACACCAACACCATATACATCAACTAAAACACCATGAATAGAAATGCATGGAGCAAGCTTTACGTTTAACCAACGAATAATCTCACCCATGAATGCAGAAGTGGATTTACTCGTTTTAAAGATAGGAATTCCTCTGTCTATTGCTTTTTGAAGAAGAATTTCTTCCGGCTCAATATCCCTACAATATACAACACATGGAACATCAAACTTTAGAAAATCATCATAAATTTCACTTTTTCGTTCTTCACTTAATGTTTGCAGATAACGAAATTCTACATATCCAATCACTTGAACTCTAGCCGCATCAAAATTATCAAGAAATCCAGCTAGCTGTAGTCCTGGCCTGTTAATATCCGGTACTGTAACCTTTATATTTGAAAGTTCTACATCCGGAGTCATATTTTTTAAATTCATTTTTTCTACAATTTCTTGTAAATTTACTCCTCGTCCCATAATAATCTCCTTTTATTTATGTTATATTTGATCTGTGAAAAAAAGTATACACAGACATTGCTGATTTTTCATTCATAGAAGGAACTTTCATAAGTTCTTCTACGGAAGCTTCTTTAATCTTGTCCAGACTCATATATTGTCGCATAAGTGCTTTTCTTCTTGCAGGTCCTATTCCTTCTATGTCATCCAAAATAGAATGCACCTGTTCTTTTCCTCTTAATCTTCTATGATATTCAATCGCAAATCTATGCGCCTCATCTTGAATTCTTGTAATAAGTTTGAAAGCCTCTGAAGTCTTTTCAATTGGAATTTCTTGATTATGATAGTAAAGTCCTCTTGTACGATGATTGTCGTCCTTGACCATACCGCATACTGGAATAGATAACCTAAGTTCTTCTAATACTTGTAATGCTATATTTACTTGTCCCTTTCCTCCATCCATCAAAATGATATCTGGAAATGTAGTAAAACCACCATGCACTTTATTATCTTCTCGTTCTTTTAAACCATGCTCAAATCGTCGTGTTAAAACTTCTCGCATGCTTCCATAGTCATCTGCTCCTTGAATTCCTTTAATCTTAAATTTACGATAATCATTTCGCTTTGGTTTTCCCTTTTCGTATACAACCATGGAACCTACTGACTCAAACCCATTGGTATTAGAAATATCATACGCTTCCATTCTATTTATTCCAATGATTCCTAACAATTCTTCTAGCTCCTGTACAGCCCCAATCGTTTTTTTCGCTTCTCTTTTTAATCGTTCTTTATCTTTACTAAGTACCATCATTGCGTTATTCTTCGCAAGTTCAACAAGTTTTTCTTTTGTCCCCTTTTTCGGAATTCGAATCGAAACTTTTCCACCTCTTTTTACACTTAACCACTCTTCTAAAAGTTTTTCATCTGGTAGTTCTTCCGCTAACATAAGTTCCGTTGGAATAAAAGGTGTGCCAGCATAATATTGCTTGATAAAACTATTTAAAACTTCTTTTAATGGCTCTCCTCTTGTAATTTTAAGATAAAAATGATCACGTCCAATCAATTTACCACCACGTATAAAAAACACTTGTACAACAGCATCCTCTTCTTCTGATGCTGCCGCCAAAATATCGCGATCCTGACCACTACTATCTGTAATCTTCTGTTTCTGAGAGATTTTCTTTACACTTCCAATCAATTCACGATACTCAATTGCTTTTTCAAATTCTAATTCTTCTGATGCTGCATTCATTTTTTCTTCTAATTCTTTAACAACGCTTTCATAATCGCCATTTAAAAATCGTAGCACTTTCTGCACATATTCCCCATATGCCTCTTTCGTAATAAACCCCTGGCAAGGTGCATCACATTGATGAATATGATAATTCAAACATGGTCGGTCTTTCCCGATATCTTTTGGTAAATTTCGATTACAGTTTCTTATATGAAAGATACGATGTATAAGATCTAATATATCTCTTACAGCCCCCGCACTTGTATAAGGTCCAAAATACTTTGCCTTATCCTTTATCATTTTTCTAGCTAACACAACGCGTGGATACATTTCATTTGTAGTAACTTTTATAAACGGATAAGTCTTATCATCCATCAACATCGTGTTATATTTAGGATGATGTTCTTTGATAAGGTTGCACTCTAAGACAAGTGCCTCTAATTCTGAATCAGTTACAATATATTCGAACCTTCGAATGTGCGTTACCATTTGTTCTATCTTTACGCCTTTATTTCGACTACTTTGAAAATATTGCCTGACACGATTTTTTAAATTCACAGCTTTTCCTACATAGATGATGTGATCCTCTTCATCGTGCATAATATATACCCCTGGCTGACCGGGTAATTTTTTTAATTCTTCTTGTATATTAAAGTTATTTTCCATGTATTTCATTATAAAACATGTGTGCACTTTTGTGAAGTTTTATTTCTGATTGGTTCTTATTTTTAAAATGTAAAAAAGCAAGTAAGACACAAAAGTTTCCTACTTGCTTTTTAATTTATTCCTCTTCTTTTTCTTCAGTGATTGTTTCTGAAACATTCTCTTGTTGTTCATCCAATGTTTCAGAAGAATTCATCGATATACGACTTTCTTTATTCTGAGAACTATTTGTTTCATCTTCTGGTTCTTCTATTCCTTTCACTTCGCGGAATATTTTCATAAATTCTTTTCCTGTGATTGTTTCTTTTTCAATAAGAAATGCCGCTATTTTATCCAACGCATCACGATTCTCATTTAATAGTCTTTTGGCTTCTGCATATGCTTTTTTCAGCATGTTCATAACTTCCCCATCAACCTCTGCTGCGGTTGCATCCCCACAATTCATAACTGGACGGCCATCCAAATAACGATTTTGAATCGATTCTAATCCGATCAATCCAAATTTTTCAGACATACCATATTGTGTAATCATTGCTCTAGCAATCTTGGTAGCTTGTTCTATGTCATTAGACGCTCCAGTTGTAACTGTATCGAAAACAATTTCCTCCGCTGCACGTCCTGCAAGAGCCCCCACTAGCATTGCCTCTAATTCTTTCTTTGTATTGAGGAACTTTTCTTCCTCCGGTGTCTGCATTACATAGCCTAAAGCTCCCATTGTTCTTGGTACAATCGTAATCTTCTGTACTGGTTCAGAGTCTTTTTGAAGTGCACTTACAAGCGCGTGACCTACCTCGTGATAAGAAACAATCTTTCTTTCCTCTTCACTCATGATTCGATCCTTCTTTTCTTTTCCAACCAATACCACTTCTACTGCTTCAAAAAGATCTTTTTGACTTACCACATCTCTACCGTGTTTTACAGCGGTAATTGCGGCTTCATTAATCATATTGGCAAGATCGGATCCAACAGCTCCTGAAGTTGCAAGTGCAATTGCCTCCAAATCAACTGTTTCATCCATCTTAACATCTTTCGAATGTACCTTTAATATATCAATTCGTCCTTTTAAATCTGGTTTATCCACAATAATACGTCGATCAAAACGACCTGGTCTTAATAACGCTGGATCTAAAACTTCTGGTCTATTTGTAGCTGCTAACAACAAAAGTCCTTTATTTGTATCGAATCCATCCATCTCTGCTAGCAATTGGTTTAATGTTTGTTCTCTTTCGTCATTTCCTCCCATGGCAGTATCTCTACTCTTACCGATGGCATCAATTTCATCAATGAATACAATACATGGGGCCATCTGCTGTGCTTGTCTAAACAAATCACGGACACGTGAAGCACCAACACCTACATACATTTCAACGAAAGCCGATCCTGACAGAGAGAAAAATGGAACTTTTGCTTCTCCTG